>CAWUXN010000321.1:0-10621 GCA_963926415.1 uncultured Loktanella sp. | reverse complement strand
GCGCCACGCGTCCCACCAAACCTTCGCCAAGGCGCATCCGCGTCTTGTGGACCGATTCCGCCTGCAGGCCTTCGGTTGCGCACAGTTCCAACGTGTCGACGTCGCGGAAAAGGTAGATAGAGCAGACTTCAGTCTTCATAGAGCTGGCGATCAGTTCGACGATCCGGTCCAGCCGCTCCTGACCGGCGGAATCCTCGGCCAAGGCGCGGCGCAGACGGCCAAGCAGCTTTCGGCTTTCGGTTTCGATCCTGTCGCTCATGGCTCCCCCGGGCGTGCTATTTTGCCTTTTGTATGCGGTTTGCAGCCAGAAGGGGAGGGTGAATGCACCCCGCCACCGCACCTCGATCAATTCACGGCAATGTTTTGCGAAACTGCACAGCGCTTAAGCGGATATTCATGCGAACCGCCGCAGTCTGGCTGCACGCCATTGAACTGCCATAGGATTGTCCATGACGACATGCGGTGCCTTGCGATGCCCGCGGCCCATGCGGCTGACTGGTCCTGTGACGGTGAACATGGCCCTGATCGCTGGGCAGATCTGTCGGTCGATTTCGCAGCCTGGGATGCAGGCAGCTTTCAGTCGCCGTCCAACCTTGTCCCCGACATCGATGCCGATCTGGGGAACCTAGACATTCACTATGCCCCGCTACCTGTCGCGGTGACGAATAACGGCCATACCCTTGTGACGAACGGGGCCGCTGACGATTATGTCGGATCGGGGATCCGGATTACAAGCTGCTCCAGTTCCACTTCCACGCACCCAGCGAATGCCAGATCAACGGCGAATCATTCCCGATGGCACTTCATTTCGTGCATCAGGCTGCTGATGTTCGCTTTGCCGTCCATGGGGGGATGATCACTGAGGAGGAGGCAAATCTTGCCATTGCCCAACTGTCGAACGTCGCGCCCTATGATCAAGACACGATACGGCAGGCAGTGGCGATGCAATCATCAACCGGCGCGATCTGCTGCCCAGCAATCAAAGCTAAATGCGGTTCATGGGCTGTTTGACGACGCCGCTCTGCACCGAAGAAATCAACTGGCACATGCTGATGACGACGATTACCGCCTCGGCCGAACAGATTGGAGCCTTCCGGTCCGTGTTTCCCAACAAAGCCCGTCCTATCCAATCCCGTAACGGGCGGTTTGTCGTGGCAGAAAGGTGACCGCGGCACCGTCAAACAGCGGTTCAGTTGCGGATGTTCAGGGGCAGAGTGCGGGGGCATTCAAAAATGTGCGCCGCAAAATGGACTGGCCCGGACTTCGGGCCAGTCCTGTGTCAATCGGCCCTAATCAGGCTGCCTTTTCCAACTCGAACGCGTCGTGCAACGCTTGCACCGCCAGTTCCATGTATTTGCGGTCGATCAGCACGCTGATCTTGATCTCGGACGTGGTGATCACCTTGATGTTGACGCCCTCGTCGCGCAGCACGGCAAACATCTTGGCCGCGACGCCAGCATGGCTGCGCATGCCGATCCCGACGATGCTGACCTTAGCAACGCCCTCGTCCGCGACCAGATCGTGAAAGTTGATCGACCCGCTGGCCTTGGCATCTTCCATCGCCTTTTGTGCCCGCATCACCTGATCGACAGGGCAGGAAAAAGTCATGTCCGTGCGACCTTCCTCGGAAATGTTCTGAACGATCATGTCCACGTTGACCCCGGCATCCGCCAGCGGGCCAAAGATCGCAGCAGCGATCCCTGGTCGGTCCGCGACCGAGATCAGGGTCATCTTCGCTTCGTCACGCGAATAGGCCACACCGGCCACGACATTGCTTTCCATGATGTCCTCCTCGGCGCACACCAGCGTGCCCGCATTGTCTGATGGTTCCTCGAACGATGACAGCACCCGCAGCTTGACGCCAAAGCGCATCGCCAGCTCGACCGAGCGTGTTTGCAGCACCTTGGCCCCCAGCGACGCCAGTTCCAGCATTTCTTCGAATGCAATACGGTCCAGCTTGCGGGCCTTGCGCACGATACGCGGGTCGGTCGTATAGACTCCGTCAACGTCCGTATAAATGTCGCACCGATCTGCTCCAAAGGCGGCGGCAAAGGCGACGGCGGTCGTATCCGACCCGCCCCGACCCAGCGTCGTGATTCGGCCCTCGGGGCTGATGCCCTGGAACCCGGCAACGACAGCTACCCTCATGCCTTCGGCGAATTTAGCAGTGATTTTCTCGGTGAGAATCCCCTCGATCCGCGCGTTGGCGTGGGCGGAGGTCGTCTGCACTGGCACCTGCCAGCCTTGCCAGCTACGCGCCGGGATATCCATTTCCTGCAACCGCAACGCCATCAGGCCGGCCGTCACGTTTTCGCCCGACGACACAACAGCGTCGTATTCACGCGCGTCATACAGTGGCGAGGTCTCATTCACCCAGCCGACCAACTCGTTTGTTTTGCCAGACATGGCGGACACTACGACGATGACGTCATAGCCATTCGCCACTTCCAGCGCGACGCGCTTGGACGCGCGCGCGATCCGGTCAAGGTTTGCGACAGATGTGCCGCCAAATTTCATCACAAGTGTTGGCATAATGCTTCCCTTGGGCTTCTGCGCCGCCGTTTACGCGACGACGCACACAAGAGCAATCCACCTGCAAACTGCACTCAGCTTCTTCTCGTCAAAAAAATTCTGGGGGGCCGCGTCAGCGGCGAGGGCAGCGCCCCCTCCACGTCTCAAAAGGGGTGATCTTCCCCGTCCCATGTCTTGAAACAACCTGTCGAGTCTAGAGATAAATCATCAAAACGGTCCAGTAAACCGCCTACCGCTTGCACGGGCGTGATCGCGGCGCGGCTGCCGCCCATGTCGGTCTGCACCCAGCCGGGGTGATAGATACCGACGGCTATCCCGTCGTCTTTCAAGTCGGCCGACAGGTTGCGGCCAAAATTCAGCACCGCCGCCTTGGACGCACGGTAAACATAGGATCCGCCCGGCGCACGGGTGTCCGACGCCATCTGGCTGCTGATGATCGCGATTTTTCCGCCAGCGGCTTTGACGTTGGGCAGCAGCGCTTGAATGGTCAGAAAAACGCCAGTCACGTTTACTGCAAATTCCTGCGCCCAGATGTCGGCGGTCAGCTCTGCGATGGACTGGCCACGGTCCAGAAAGACGCCCGCGTTGCACACCAGCAGGTCCAGTGGGGTATCGCCGAAATCCTTGGCCATTTGTGCAACCGATCCGGGGTCCGTCACGTCCAGCCGCATCCAGCTGGCCTGCGGTGCATCGCGGTGGGTGCCGATCACCGCCTCGCCACGGTCGCGGTAGGCATCGAACATCGCACGGCCAATGCCGCGATTCGCGCCTGTAATCAGGGTGGTCATCGGTTCATACTTTCAGTTGGTGCGTCGGCGCGGAACAAAGGGCAGCGGCAGTACAGGAATATCGTCGGCCAGCAAGGCACGCACATCTGCGCCTGTCGCCTCGCCGTAAATCGCGCGTTTGGGCGCGTCGCCTTCATGCATGGCACGCGCTTCGCGGGCAAAGCTGCTTCCGACGTCCTCGGCATTCGCCTCGACCCGTTTGCGCAGCTTTTCGATTGCAGTCGGTTGGCTGCGGTCGGTAGCGACGGCGGGGGCCATAATGGTCTTGGTCACTTTGACGGACCCACAGGTCGTGCAGCTAAGTTGCCCCGCCTTGGCCAGCGTCGCATAGGCATCGGCCGACTGAAACCAGCTGTCAAAGCGGTGATCGTTGTCACAAATCAGAGTATAGTATATCAAGGGGTGCGTCCGTTGCGGGGTAGGGCAAAGATAAGCTGCCCGCGCCCGGATGCAACGCCCTAAAGGCTGTCTGGATCAAAGGCCTCGACGATGCGGCGCAGGGCGGGTTCCGCCAGTTTCGACGCCGCCTTGCGCAGGGGAAACCACTTGCGCTTGCGCTCGGCCCGCTCTGGCCAGTCGCTGGCGGTCTGCAGCACTTCCAGCGGATAGACCATGACGACCACAGGCGTCGTGCGTTTGGACAGCGGTTTGACGTAGGAAAACACGCCAAGGCAGCGGTCCACCGGATGCCCGGTCAGGCCCGCTTCTTCCCAGGCTTCGGTCGCCGCGGCCTCTGCCGGGGTTTGTTTATGCATTGGCCAGCCTTTGGGCACGATCCAGTGCTTCGTGCGGCGAGAGGTGATCAAGCAGACCTCGATCTCGCCTTGCGCATCGCGCCGCCAGCACAGGGCCGCAAATTGGCCCCGCACATCCGTCTTGCCGCCGCGTAGTTTTAGCGGCAGCTGCGCCCGAGGGGCGGGCTGTGGCTTAACGGGGGTGGTGTCGGCTGCCAAAGGTCTTACATCCTGATTATATGCACCCTGTCGTCCCACACACCCATGACGTCCGCAAGACGCAAAGCCAGCCTTGGTTTATTGGGTCGGAAATTTACCGCCATTCGTCCTATGGCCCATTTCATCCCCTGCGTGTGCCGCGTGTTTCGACCGTCATGGATCTGTGCTGCGCCCTGAACTGGATCGCGCCGGGGCAATATCTGAACAGCCCGCGTGCCAAGCCTGCTGCGTTGATGTCCTATCATACGCCCGAATATCTCGCTGCCCTGCAGTTGGCAGAGGCGACGCAGATCGTCTCCGACCTTGACCGCGCACGCCACGCCCTTGGCACATCGAACAACCCTGTGTTCACCGAAATGTATCGCCGCCCGGCCACGTCTGCCGGGGCTGCGATGTTGGCGGGCGAGCTACTGCGCCACCCCGGCACCGTGTTCACCCCGGCAGGCGGCACCCATCACGGGTTTCCCGACCGGGCAGGCGGCTTTTGCTACCTTAACGATCCGGTACTGGGCATCCAGTCGCTGCGGCGGAACGGGTCCACGCGGATCGCGTATCTTGATATCGACGCGCATCACTGTGACGGCGTCGATCACGCATTTCGGGGCGATCCCAATACGCTACTGATCTCGACGCACGAAGATGGCCGCTGGCCCCGCACCGGCGCGCTCGATGACATCGGCGCCGGCAATGTGATGAATATCCCGCTGCCGAGCGGCGCCCATGACGATGACATGGCCCTTGTGCGAGATATGGTAATCCTGCCCGCGCTGGCGCTGTTCCGCCCTGATGCTATTGTTCTGCAATGCGGCGCGGACGCGGTGACCGAGGACCCCCAGTCCCACTTATGCATGTCCAACAACGCCCACTGGGCGATCCTGCGTGCGATAAGGCCTTTGGCACCGCGCCTGATGGTGCTGGGTGGTGGCGGCTATAACCCATGGAGCGTGGGCCGCCTATGGTCGGGCAACTGGGCGATCCTGAACGATCTGCCTATCCCCGATGAGCTGATACCTGGCGCGCAGACGGTGCTGGCCGCGCTACGCTGGGACGGGCAGCGCCGGGTCAAGGTGCCACCGCCTCATTGGATCACGACCTTGCGCGATGCGCCACGGGGCGGTGCAATCCACGGCGCGACCCGCCACGCCTGCGATACGCTCGCGGCGCGTCTTGTCTCTTGGACTTAATGTTGACTTGCGGCCCCCGCGCCCGCGCGGGATAGTCTGCATCATGAAGCACATCGCCTTTTGCCTGTCTTTGGTTTGCCTGCTGCCCTTGGGTGGTGCCGCGCAGGCCCGCGAGCTGACCATTTTTGCCGCCGCCAGTCTAAAGGAACCGCTGGATCAGCTGCTGAAAACGCAGCCCGGCGTGACCGCCACCTATGGCGGCAGCGGCACGCTGGCGCGGCAGGTTTTGGCCGGCGCACCCGCCGATGTGGTGTTTCTGGCGCATCCCGACTGGATGCAGGCGCTTGACGACGCTGGCGTGCTGACCCCCGGCACCCGCACCGACTTGTTGGGCAACCAGATCGCGATTGTGGCCCCCGCAGGCAGCCGCAATTTGGCCCTGACGCCAGAGGCAGTTGCCCATGCGCTAGGCCCTGACGGTCGCCTTGCCATCGGATTGACCACGTCGGTGCCCGCCGGGATTTATGGCGCGGAATCGCTGATGGCGCTGGGCCTGTGGGATGCGGTCAAGGACCACTTGGCAGAAGTCGACAGCGTCCGCGCTGCCCTTGCCTTGACAGCCCGCGGCGAGACTCCGCTGGGACTAGTCTATCGCACTGACGCGCGAGTTGAACCGGGTGTCGCTATCGTTGCGACCCTGCCAGCAGACAGTCATGCGCCGATCCTGTATCAGGCTGCGACTGTCGGCTCGGCTGATCCCGCCGCCACCGCCCTGCTTGATCTGCTGAAATCCCCCGCCGGGCAGGCCGCCTTTGCGGATGCAGGCTTTGTGCCGTTAGTCGCGCCCTGATGGATCTGGATGCCGCCGCATGGGCCGCTGTCGCGCTGTCGCTCCGCGTGGCGACCGTCGCAACCCTGCTGGGCCTGCCCGTGGCTATTGGGGTGGCATGGCTGCTGGCGCGCAAGCAATTCTGGGGCAGGGGTCTGCTGAATGGGCTGGTGCACCTGCCGCTGGTGCTGCCCCCTGTCGTGACCGGTTATCTGTTGCTGCTGGCCTTTGGCACGCAGGGGCCGATTGGCGGCTTTCTGCATGACACTTTCGGAATCACGGTAGCCTTTCGCTGGACTGGTGCCGTTCTGGCCGCCGCAATCATGGCTTTTCCCCTGACTGTTCGCGCGATAAGACTGGGGTTCGAGGCCGTGCCGCAAGGGCTAGAGGACGCCGCTGCCACCCTTGGCGCATCGCGCATCCGCGTGTTTCTGACTATTACCTTGCCGCTGATCGCCCCCGCCGTTCTGGCCGGGGCCGTGCTGGGCTTTGCCAAAAGCCTTGGTGAGTTTGGCGCAACCATTACCTTTGTGGCCGCGATCCCGGGCCAGACGCAGACGATCCCGTCGGCGATCTATGCCCTGCTGCAGGTGCCGGGGCAGGACGGCGCGGTGGTGTCGCTGGTCGTGATCTCGATCCTGCTGGCGATGGGCACGCTGGCGCTGGCCGAGTGGTTGTCGCGCCGCATGACCGCACGGATCGCCGGATGATCGACGTCGCGGTCACGAAACGGCTGGGGCAATTCACCCTTGATGCCGCCTTTACCGCGCCGCCGGGCGTGACCGCGCTTTTTGGCCGGTCCGGATCTGGCAAGTCATCGCTGATAAATTGCATTGCGGGGCTTATGCCGCTGAACGCGGGGCATGTGCGCGTTGGCGGCGCTGACCTGACCCGGCTTCCGGTGCACAAGCGGCGTATTGGCTATGTCTTTCAGGATGCTCGGCTTTTTCCGCATCTGTCGGTGCTGCAAAACCTGACCTATGGCGGAACCTACGACCGCGATGCGGTGATCGATATGCTTGGCCTGACCGATCTTTTAAACCGCCGCCCATCCTCCCTTTCTGGCGGTGAAAAGTCACGCGTCGCCATCGGGCGGGCGCTGATGTCGCGCCCGCAGCTGCTGTTGATGGACGAACCCCTCGCCGCCCTTGACGCCCCCCGCAAGGCAGAGGTGCTGCACTATCTTGAGCGCCTATGTGCCACCGCGCAGATCCCGATCATCTACGTCAGCCATGCCATGTCAGAGGTCGCGCGCCTTGCGACGACCCTTGTCTTGCTGGACGCGGGCCACGTCACCCGCGCGGGTCCGCTGGATGATATCCTGTCCGACCCCGCCGCCGTCTCGCTGATAGGAGTGCGCGAGGCGGGGGCCGTTTTGACCGGCACCATCCGCGGCCTGAACACCGCCGACGGGTTGACCGAGGTCGCGCTGTCCGCCGGTCGTCTGATCCTGCCGGGCCGCCTTGGCTCACCCGGCGCACGCATCCGCCTGCGTATTCCGGCGCAGGAAGTGATCTTGTCCACCAGCAAGCCTGTCGGTCTGTCGGCCTTGAACGTGCTGCGCTGCCGGATTGCCGCGATTGAAATCGGCCATGGTCCTGGCGTTGCCGTCTCGCTTATCTCTGGGACGGATCGGCTTTTGGCCCGGATCACCCGGCGCTCAGCGGCGCTGATGGGATTGGTGGTGGGGCAAGAGGTTCACGCGATCCTCAAGGCCACCGCCATGTCACCGCAAGATATCGGAGGTAGTTCATGACGGGCACCGCACCATTCATCATTGTCATGGGGGTGTCGGGTTGTGGAAAATCCCATATCGGGGCCGTGCTGGCTCAGCACCTTGGCCTTGGGTTTATGGACGGAGACAGCCTGCACCCGCCCGCGAATATCGCCAAGATGGTGCAGGGCGTTCCGCTGAATGACGATGACCGCGGGCCATGGCTTGATGCCATCTGTGCCGCATTGGGCCCGGGCACTGAGGTCATCGCCTGCTCTGCCCTGAAGCGCGCATACCGCGACCGGATCAGGCAAGCGGCTACTGGCGCAGTTTTTGTGCATCTGGACGGCGCGCGCGACGTGCTGGCCAAACGGGTCAGCCTGCGCCCCGGACATTTCATGCCGCCCGCTTTGCTGGACAGCCAGCTTGCCACGTTAGAGCGGTTGCAGCCGAATGAAGCCGCCGTCGTTGTCGATCTGGATCAGACCCCGACCCAGATCATTGCTGCGATTATTTCAACGGGCCTGTTCGGAATAGCGTAACCTTCAGTCCGCCATGCGGCACCTGAAGCCGGTCCGCCGTGAACGGCAAACCTGTCGCCTTGGCCAGCCCCGGCTCGCTTGTCACCAGTCCGACACGCCAGCCGCGAAAGCGATCTTTGAGCGTCGCCCCCAGCGCACCATACAACGGAAACAGCAGGTTGCGGTTGCCAATCCGTGCGCCGTAAGGCGGGTTCACCATGATCAGGCCCGGCGGCCCGGCAGGGCGTGGCAGATCGCTGATCGCGTGGTGGGCAAAGGTCGTGATATCACCAACACCGGCCCGTTCGGCATTCGCAGTGGCATTGCGCACCGAACCGGTATCGCGGTCCGATCCGTAAAACTGCAGGTCGGTGTCACGCAGAGGGTGGCCGCTGCGTAGTGCATCAAACGCGGCCCGGTCAAAGCTGGCCAGTTGCATAAAGGCAAAATCTCGCGACCGCCCCGGCATCAACCCGCGGGCAATCTCGGCGGCCTCGATCGCGAAGGTGCCGGATCCGCACATCGGGTCCACAACTGGTTCTGTCCCGGTAAAGCCGCAATGCGTCAGAAACAGGGACGCCAGCGTTTCGCGCATCGGTGCCTTGCCAACCGCTTCCTTATGGCCGCGTTTGTGAAGGCTTTCGCCGCTGGTATCCACGGACATCGTCACGGTGTTGTCGTCGATCCGTACCTTCAGTGTGATCGGCGCATCGGCGGCAATCGTGATCCCGACCTCTTCTTTTAGGGCTCTTTCAATCCGCTGCTGGGCGGCACCGGCGTGATAGATCTTGGACTTGTGGCAGGTCACTTCGACCCGGACAGGCACATCGGCCCGCAAGGTGTCGGTCCATGGAAACTTGCGAGAGCGCTTATCCAGCTGCGCCAGATGGAACGCCAGAAAGCTGCCGAACCGCGCCAGCACACGCCCCGCGCCGCGCACTTCCACATTGGCCCGCCACACGTCCACCCAGCCCCCCGGAAAGCTGACGCCGCCCGGAATCGCCTGCGCCTCGGCAAAACCAGCAGCCTGCACTTGCGCCAGCAACAAAGGCTCTAGCCCCGGCGGCGCGGTCACGAATATATCAAAGGAGGTATCAGTCATTCGCTCCCCTAGCGCGAAACGTGGCACCGCGCATCTGTAAAACAGTTGCGCGGTGCAGCTAGACACGACGCCCCGCCATCGCGGCTCAGGGCAGACGTTGAAAAGTGGATCAATCCTTGGAGCAGAACAGGTCGTAAACCAGATCGATGACCTGCCGGGACCGATCGTCGGCAAGGCTGTAATAGATGGCCTTGCCATCGCGGCGGGGGACGACGAAACCTTCTAGCCGCAGCCGCGAGAGTTGCTGAGATACCGCGGCCTGACGGGCAGACAACAGCTTCTCCAGCTCGGTCACGGATTTTTCGCCACTCGCAAGGTGACACAGAATCATCAACCGTCCCTCGTGGCTGATTGCCTTGAGGAAATTCGCCGCATCGGTGGCGTTTTTCATAATCTTGTCCAGGTCTTCGCCCCGGATATTGTCGTCAATGATCGGAACACCCACTGGTCAGCCTACTATTCTAAGTCAATTTAGATCTAGGTGACCTTTAAAGTATGAAGGTCACCGCGTCATGCGTCTAATTGATTACGTCGCCTCCTGCGTCTGATAGCATATCATCCAGCAGCCCCCAGAAGAAGTCGGGCCCCGGATAACCTTCGATACGGCTCACCTCTGTCCCTGCGACGGTCAGCACGAAGGTCGGTGTGAATATCGCTGGCCGCGACAAGGTAAGGTCATCCGGCATCGGCCCATGAAGGTCGATGCGCCGCAGGGGGGCCTGCGCCGCCTCAGGCGTCTTGGGGTAGATGGGCGCGATCTCTGCGTTCCAGCGGGCGCACCATTGGCAACCCGGCTGTTCGATCATCACCAGTTCCATCACCGTCGTTGCGTCCGCGGCTATGACTACGGCACCGTCGCCGAGCAAGAGCGTCGTCGCAACAAGAGCTGTGCGGATGTTAAACATGAATGCTGCCTCGCGCGGCGATTGACTGAACGTCTAACGCACTTCATAATTCGAATATGTGAATAAATCAAGGAACGGCGCTCGTGTTCGACATTACCTATCTGGGGGCCGGTTTTGCAGGCTTACTGTCGTTTTTTACGCCCTGTATCCTGC
>CAWUXN010000320.1:0-6927 GCA_963926415.1 uncultured Loktanella sp. | reverse complement strand
TCAAATCAGCGGCATTCTTACTGCCCATAAAATAGAATACATCAAATGGGATCACAACCGCGTCCTGCCGCACAACGATGCAGCGCAAACGCGGGGCACCTACGCGTTGCTCTCTCGCCTGCGCACGGCCCACCCAGGGGTTGAGTTTGAATCCTGCGCCTCTGGCGGTGGCCGCATCGACTTTGGCATCCTGAAACACACGCAGCGGGTCTGGCTCTCCGACAGCAACGATGCCCTGTCCCGCCTGCGCATTCAGCATGACGCGGCCCTGTTCCTGCCGTCCTGCATCACCGGCAGCCACGTCGGCCCACGCCATTGCCACACCACCGGGCGCGTCCATTCCATCAGCTTCCGCGCTTGGGTCGCCGCCCAGCGCCACATGGGTTTCGAAATGGACCCGCGCGAGTTGACGCAGGACGAAGCCGAAACGCTGACCCATGTGACCGCGTGGTACAAAGCCAACCGCGATTGGATGCGCACCGCAGACATCCTGCGGCTGGACAGCGCCGATCCCACGATCATCGCCGAACAGCAGCAAGCCGCAGACGGGTCGCGTTTCGTCGTCTTTGCGGGCCATGCCGGCACCAGCCAGCAGATCGCGCCGCGCCCACTGCGCCTGACCGGGTTAGACCCCGATGCGACCTATACCATTGACCTTGCAAACAAAGTTGATCTTTCCACCTTGTCGCGCGGGACGCCCGCGCTGAAATCAGGACCGTTGACATTGACCGGGCGCACGTTGATGTCCCAAGGAATTTCCCTACCCCACGCGGTCCCAGACAGCATGTGGATCATCGAAGGACACCGCGCATGACCGCCCACTTTCACGACCTTAAAAACGCTCATGTCTTTATCACCGGCGGCGGCGGTGGTATCGGTGCTGCCCTTACGGAATCTTTCCTGAATCAAAAGGCCAGGGTCAGCTTTGTTGGCCGCTCTGACTATAGCGATTTCGCTAACGAAATGGCACAGGAGACCGGGACCAAGCCCCTATTCCTTCAATGCGATGTGACCGACACCAAGGCGCTGCACGCCGCGATGGACGAAGCCGTCGCCAAGCAAGGCCCACTGAAGGTACAGATCAACAACGCCGCCGCTGACACGCGTATGGACCCCGCCGACATCACCGTCGAAGATTGGGACCAACAGATCGCCGTAAACCTGCGGCACTATTTCTTTGCCTGCCAAAAGGCGGGTGCGCTGATGGGCGAAGGCGGCTCTATCATCAATTTCTCCTCTGCCAGCTACCAGATCGCGAGCGAACAGCTTGCGCCCTACGTTTCGTCGAATGCAGGCATCCTTGGGATGACCCGTTCGCTGGCGCGCGACTGGGGCCCGCGCAAGATTCGGGTGAATGCAATCTCTCCCGGCCTTGTGCTAACCAAAAAGCAAATCGAAGAGGTGCATACGGATGAGGACTTAGCCGAGTTCCGAAAAAAGCAGTGCATCCCTGAAAACCTGTATCCAGAAGACGTGCCGGGCACGGCGCTGTTCCTTGCCTCTGATCTGTCGCGCATGATGACTGGGCAATGCCTGCTCATCGACGGCGGCTTGGCATTCACAGGATGAGCGCCGCTGCCGCCACATGGATCGCCGCCGATTGGGGCACGACGCACCTGCGCGTCTGGGCCATGTCCGAAAGTGGCACCGTGCTGGCGGCGGCACAGTCCGCTGACGGCATGGGCACCTTGACCCGCGACGGCTTTGCCCCCGCGTTGGACGCACTGGCCGCCGACTGGCCCAATGTGCCGGTGATCGCCTGTGGCATGGTAGGCTCGCGGCAGGGGTGGACAGAGGCGGCCTATACTGAGGTCCCCTGCCCGCCGCTGGCCAGCGACCTGACACCCGCAGGCCCGCGTTGCCACATTATTCCCGGCCTGAAACAAACCGCCCCCGCCGACGTCATGCGCGGCGAGGAAACGCAGATCGCTGGATTTTTGGCCCTGAATCCGAAGTGGGACGGCGTGATCTGCCTGCCCGGCACCCACACGAAATGGGTCCATGTCAGCGCCGACGAGGTAGTAAGCTTTCAGACAGTGATGACCGGCGATCTGTTCGCGGCCATCACTGGCCACACCGTTCTGCGCCATTCCTGCGCGCAGGGCTGGGACGATGCAGGCTTTATAAAGGGCGTAGAAGACGCAATCTCTCGACCAGAAAAGCTCGCGGCGCGGCTGTTTTCCTTGCGGGCCGAGGGGCTGTTAAACGATTTGCCCAATGCTGTCGCCCGCGCTCGACTGTCCGGCCTGCTGATCGGGGCAGAGTTAGCCGCGACGAAACCCTATTGGCTGGGCCAGCAGATTGCCGTGATCGGTGCTGGTACGCTCGCCAGGCTTTACGTCAGCGCCTTGGCGGCGCAGGCTGCTCCGGCGACCCAAGTGAACGCGGACCGCGCCACACTGGCCGGCCTGACCGCCGCCTATCGTAGCTGGAAGGACCAGACATGACCCGCCCCATCATCGCAATCCTGCGAGGCGTCACCCCAGACGACGCCGTTGCCGTCGCTCGTGCCTGCATCGACGCCGGGATCACACGGATCGAGGTGCCGCTGAACTCCCCCGATCCATTCGACAGCATTCGCCGCATGGCAGACGCCCACGGCGATATCGCGGAAATCGGCGCAGGCACTGTGATGACGCCCGATGATGTGAACCGCGTGCGGGACGCGGGCGGTCAGCTGATCGTGTCGCCCAATTGCGACGGCCGCGTCATCATGGCGACCAAGGCTGCCGGCATGGCCAGCTGGCCCGGCGTGATGACGCCTACGGAATGTTTTGCAGCGCTTAAGGCCGGGGCGGACGGTCTGAAAATTTTTCCCGCCTCGCTGATTGGTCCTGCGGGAATCAAGGCGATGCGCGCCGTGTTGCCTGCCGATTGTCCGGTCTATGCCGTGGGCGGCGCGGGGCCCGACAACTTTTCCGATTGGATCAAGGCCGGGGCAAACGGCTTTGGCATCGGCACCGCGCTATACACACCGGGCCTGACCGCCGAACAGGTCGCCGCCCAAGCCCGAGATATCGTCGCGGCCTATGATGAGGCCAGCCAATGATATTTGATGCAACCCCCTGCGCTCTGGGCGAAGGCCCCCTGTGGCACCCAGAGCGTGATCAGCTGTTCTGGTTCGACATTCTATCGCGCCGGATGCACACCAAGGGGCAGCACTGGGACTTTCCCGGCCATATCTCTGCCGCTGGCTGGGTCGATTATGAAACGCTGCTGGTGGCATCCGATATCGCCCTGCACCGCTTCGACATCGCTTCTGGCGATCACGTCAAGATCTTGGATCTGGAACACGATCTGGCTGGCACCCGGTCCAACGATGGACGCGGTGATCCACAGGGCGGTTTCTGGATCGGCACGATGGGCCTCGGGGCAGAGGCGGGCCATGGCAGCATTTGGCGCTACTACCGGGGTCAGTTGAAAAAGATCTACGCCGACCTCGCGATCAGCAATTCCATCTGCTTCGCACCTGATGGCAAGACCGCCTATTTCACCGACACGCCCACAAAACAGATCATGCGCGTGGCGCTTGACGGTGCAGGTTGGCCGACCGGGACACCACAGGTCCACATTGATCTGACCGGCACCGACTACAACCCCGACGGCTCTGTCGTGGACACCGCAGGCAACCTCTTCAACGCGCAATGGGGGGCCGGACGTATCGCCGTCTACGACCCACAAGGCCAATTCATCGAAGCATTCACCCTGCCTGCGCACCACACCTCCTGCCCCGCTTTTGGCGGCGCTGATCTGTCGACACTATACGTCACCTCGGCCCGCCAAGGCATCGACGCCCCGGACGACGCCCAAGGCGCGACCTACGCGATCAAGACCAGCTACACCGGCCAACGGGAACACCGCGTCATCCTCTAGGTGCCCTCCTCATCATCTTGCCGAAAAATACTCAAAAAAGGCCCCACCATGACCCGCACGCTTGGCGTCTGTTACTATCCTGAACACTGGCCCGAATCCCTATGGGCCAAGGACGCCGCCCAGATGAAGGCAACCGGCCTGACCTGGGTGCGCATCGGTGAATTTGCATGGAGCCTGATGCAACCGACCCCCGCCACCTATGACTGGGGCTGGCTTGACCGCGCGGTCGAAACGCTGGGCCAAGCGGGCCTGAAAGTCGTGATGGGCACCCCACCGCCACCCCGCCGCGCTGGCTGGTCGATCAGATGCCCGACATGCTGCACGTTGACGCGCAGGGGCGTACGCGCGGTTTTGGGTCGCGCCGCCACTATGATTTCAGCCACATGGGCTACCGCGACGAATGTCGTCGCATCGCGCGGGCAATGGGAGAGCGCTATGGCCGCAACCCGTTTGTCGCCGCATAGCAGGTCGACAATGAATACGACTGCCACGACACGACGCTGTCTTATTCCGATGCCGCACGCGACGGGTTTCAGGACTGGCTAGCGCAGAAATACCAAAGCACCGACGCGCTGAACCGCGCTTGGGGCAATGTGTTCTGGTCAATGCAATACGACAGCTTTGACCAGATCGAACTGCCTAACCTGACCGTCACCGAACCCAACCCGGCGCATGTACTGGATTTCCGGCGCTATAGCTCTGATCAGGTCGTGGATTTCAACCGTGTCCAGTTCGAGGCACTGCGCGCCTTGACCGATGCACCCTTGATCCATAAGTAAATCGGCGGCCCGCTGACGTTTGACCACTTCAAGGTCGGGGCCGACCTCGATATCGCGTCTTGGGACAGTTACCCGATTGGCTTTCTGTCCGACCGTATTGAGGGCACGGACAAGGAAAAGCAAACCTATCTGCGCCAGGGACATCCCGACAATCAGGCGTTCCACCACGATCTGTATCGCGCCGTCGGCAATGGCCGCCTTTGGGTGATGGAACAGCAGCCCGGCCCGGTGAACTGGGCCCCCTACAACCCGGCCCCCCTGCCCGGCATGGCCCGCCTCTGGGCGTGGGAAGCGTTCGCCCACGGGGCCGAAGCCGTCTGTTATTTCCGCTGGCGTCAGGCCCCCTTTGCCCAAGAACAGATGCACGCAGGCCTGCTGCGCCCTGACAGCGCACCGGCCCCCGCACTGTCAGAGGCCGCGCAAGTCGCGTCAGAGATCGCGGCCATGCCCGATCTGGATCAGGCCACAGCTTCCGTCGCGCTGGTCTTTGACTACGAAAGCGCATGGGCTTGGGACACCCAGCCGCAGGGTGCCGATTTCGACATGTTCCGTCTCGCCTTTGCCGCCTATCGTGCGCTGCGCCGGGCAGGTTTGTCCGTCGACATCCTGCCGCCCGATACTGGCGATCTGTCGCCCTACAAACTCGTCCTCGCCCCCGGCCTAATGACGCTGTCAGACAACCTGCGCGCCGCGCTGGCCACCTTTGAGGGCATCGCGCTGATCGGCCCGCGCAGCGATCTGAAAACCCACGACATGGCCATTCCCGTGCCCATGGGCCCATCCCTGCCCGATACCGACGTCACCGTGACCCTGACCGAAAGCCTGCCCCCCAGCGACAAGAGCAAGCTGCAAGGCGGCGGTCGTTTCCGCCACTGGTTCGAACATCTGGATGGCACCGCCCCGGTGCATCTGTCCACCAAGGCAGGACAGCCCGCGATCATGGGGGGCGATCACCTGCGCTATCTTGCCGGCTGGCCGGATGATGCGACCTTTGACGGCATCATCGGTGGGCTTTGCGATGCCGCCAGCATACCGACGATGCAATTACCGGATGGTCTGCGCGTGCGCGACACCGCCACCACGCGATTTTTCTTCAACTATGGCCCCAAGCCTGTCACATGGAAAGACACGACAATCCCCGCCGCAGGGGTCCATTGGGAGGCTTTGTGATGATCGCACATTTCGGAACATCGGCCGCAGGCCATGACATCGACAGCGTGACACTGCACGCGGGTAATCTGTCAGTCACCTTGCTGACGTGGGGCTGCGTGGTGCAGGATGTGCGCATTGCGGGCGTCGACTATTCCCTGACCCGCGGCTCTGACCACCTTGCCGATTACGAGGGCGACATGCGCTACAGCGGGGCGCTGATCGGTCCCGTTGCGAACCGGATCAGCACGGGCCGCGTCGAAATCGACGGCATGATGTACGAGCTGGAGCGGAACCTGAAAAACCGTATACACCTGCATTCCGGCAGCCGCGCAACCCACCTGCGACCTTGGAAGCTGCATGAATCCTCGGCCGACCGAGCCGTATTCAAACTGCACTTGCCCGATGGCGATGGCGGCCTGCCCGGCGACCGGCATATCCGTGCAGTATTCACCGTCATCGCCCCCGCTATCCTAACGATGGAAATCACGGGCACGACCGACCAACCCACACTGATGAACTTCGCCAACCACTCCTACTGGAACCTTGACGGCACGCCCACTTGGGACGGTCATACTCTGCAGGTCGCGGCAGATCGCTATCTGCCCGCGACCGAGGATTTCTATCCCACTGGCGAAATCGCCGACGTTGATGGCACGCGGCTGGATTTCCGCACGCCGCGTCAAATCAGCATCAAGAACCCCGAGATGGACAACAACCTATGCCTGTCGGATGGCACCGTTCCTCTGCGCGATGTGCTTTGGCTGACCGGCCAGTCCGGCATTCAGCTCACCATCGCTACGGATCAGCCGGGCATGCAGGTGTTCGACGGACGCCACGCGATCCGCCCCGGAAAACCGCCATACGAGGCTCTGACTTTCGAGGCCCAAGGCTGGCCCGATGCCCCCACCCACGCGAATTTCCCGTCAATCCGCGTCGGCGAAGACGCACCCTATCGTCAGTTCACGACCTATACGTTTCACAAGCCGGACTAAAACGCGGCCTCAACTGCCCCGATAGGTCGAATAGCCATAGGGCGAAAGCAGCAGTGGCACGTGATAATGCACCTCGGGATCGGTGATACCAAAGCGGATCGGCACGATATCCAGAAATAGCGGCTCTGCCC
>CAWUXN010000319.1:0-2903 GCA_963926415.1 uncultured Loktanella sp. | reverse complement strand
AGTTCCAACGCGATGCCCTGCGGGATCTGCGCGGGGGCGACGGTACCCCGGAACAGGGCCTCGGCGGGTTGGCCCTTGGCCAGAGCATACATATCGTCACAGGTATCGACAGACAGACGGGCAGTTTGCGCCGCGGCCACTTCGGCAAACCGCATGGTCGCATATTCAACGGTTACGGGCTGCGGACTGGCCTGCGGGACCTCGCGGATACCGCGCATCTGGAATAGCGCCACCCCGTTCGGGATCGGGATCGGGGCAGTCACTTCCCCGATAGCCAGGCCAGAGATCAGGCTCTGCAGCGCAGGCGGATAGTTGGACAGCGGCAACCAGCCCAAACGGCCGCCAATATTGCGGCTGGGCAGGGCGGAATACTGACGCGCCGCTGCCTCGAACGTCGCCTGAGAGCGAGTCTGCGCGATGTCGCTGGCAATGGCGTTGGCCTGCACTGCGCGGGGCGGCGGGGCGGCAATGATGATCTCGGTCAGCAAAACCTCGAGCGCGTCCGCGCCGCTGGCTTGCTGGCCAATTGCCCGGGCGATATCCATGTCGGACACCTGCGTACGCGCGGAATAACGCAAGCGGATGAAATCGCGCCAGGTCACGCCGGTCTTGACAAATTGTTCCAGCGTCGTTGGCGCGACACCGTTTTGCGCCAGAATTTGTCTGAACTGCTCTAGCGGCAGGTCTGCGCGGCTTGCAAAGGCCTCCACCTCGATTTGCAGCTGTTCCGGTGTGATGCGGATGCCGGCGCGGTCCATCTCTTCTTGCTTCAGCCGCTCTTCAATCAACTGTACGCGGGCTAAGTCAGCTGCGTTGCCCGGTGTGCGAAACAGCGTCAGCAGCTTGGCGCGCTGGTCGATCTCGTAGCTGCTGATTGCACTGTTGTTCACGGTGATGGCGGGCGAGAATTGCCCCTGCGCTGCAGCGGGCGTGGCCAGTAGCGGCAGCATCAGGGCAGTAAGAAGAGTGGTCAGGCGCATCGGGTCGGGGTCCTATCGTCTTGATCAGTTCCTGCAAACGGCGGGCGTCACCTGCGGCATGCCATTGGCGGAAAAGCCCTGCAACGCCACCGACAGCCCGTAATCCGTCGTTGGCTCTACCGTAGTGGAAGACGCATAGCTGCGCGAGACCGAAAGCGAGACGGTGACGCATTCGTTCCTCCACTCCAGCTCGACCCCGGCGGTCACGGGCGCTTCGTTGGCGATGTCATACCGGGTATCAAAGCCCAGATTCCAAGCGTCAGAGATCTGGACCGCCCCATCAAGGCTGTATTCGGACACGACGGGCCGGTCGATGCTATCGTCCTCAGCCTGCCAAATGTAGCCGCCCGCAAACTGAACCTCTGGCCGATTCCAAAACAACCGCGCGATGGCAAGTGTCGTGGTGCCGTCCTCTTGCAACAGCGCGCGCGCATCAAAGGTCAGCCCGCGCGGCAGGGCAATCTGCCCAGCCGCCAGCCAGTCAGAGGCGGCGTGCACCTGCCCCGATGTCACCGTGTAGGCGGGGTTTGCTTCGCTGCGCAGAATGCGGCCGAAGCCAAGCTGCGATGTCACGCCTTCTGATCCGCTGCGCGTCCAAGTTAGCCCCAGCGCAAGGCGTGTCGACGACTCTGCCACGTCCTGACCGGGAAACTGGGTCAGCGACAAAAGGTTGCCTTCGTCCAGCTCTGGCCGAGTGCTGTCCTCGTTCGGGGGCAAATCGCCGATGGAATGGGAATAGCTCAGCGCGGCAACCGGTTCCAGCGCATGGCGCGTCTTGCCATTCGTGCGCGCCAGCGGATAGCGCAGCACCGCCAACACGTAGGGCACCAGCCGCGTCAGAGTCGGGTCATAGTGGATTGCATCGCTCACCTGCCACAGGTCAGCTTCGACGGCACCGGTGGTGGTCAGCAGCACTCCAGTTGATGACAGCCAGTCACGCGACCAGCTGCCGGTCGCGCCGGTGCGGGTCATGTCGCGCCCTTCGTCCCCTACCACGTCGCCATAGCGCAGCAGCGTATCGGCGCTGGCACCCAGCGTGACCGTGCCGCCGATCTTGGGGTAATAGCGCCGGATCAGCGCGGCCTCTGCCACCAGCGGCGGCAGGCTGGCGTTCGATTCGTCGTCCCGCAGGGTCTGATAATAGGACAGGCTTGCCGATCCAACGATGTCATCGGTCACCTTGGTCAGCGCCACGATGCTGGAAAGCCGGTCCGTATTGCTGATGCTGTAATCGCTTAAATATGCGCTGTCCGATGCGGTCTGGATGTCGAACTGCAGTTTGACATCGCGGCCCATATCAAATTCGCCTCCGGCATAAAAGTATCCGCGCGTGTCGCCGTCATCAGTCAGAGTATCCTCTGACACGGAGGCGGTGATTTCCACGTCACCGCTGCGGTAGGCCTGACGGTACCGCAGGCCAAGCGTCAGGGATTCTGCGGCAACATAGGGCGTCAGCAGCAGGTCACGGTCATCGGCCAGCGCGATGTAATAGGGCACCTTCAGGCCAAAGCCCAAAAGGTCGTTCGTCAGGATTTGCGGGATCAGGAACCCGGTTGCCCGCGTGTTCGTCGGGTCGGGCAGGCGCATATAGGGCAGATACAGGACCCGCACGCCCTTGATCCGAAAGGTCGCGTTGGTGAAGTACAGTTGCTGCGCCTCCTCATCATGCAGCACTTTTTCGGCGCGGATTTCCCACAGCGGAGACTCGCCTCCGCAGACTTGGCAAGACGTCACCGCCGCCTTGTAGAGCTGGCTATAACGGCCATCGGCGCGGTCGATCTGGTTGGCGGCCAGCTGCAATTGCTGATCGAGAACCAGCCGCGCACCCAGCAACACGCCGTTTTCCAGCTTTGGGTCGATATCAGCCTGCGTCGCGGTCAGAATTTCGCCATTCGCGCCGGTGATCAGGATCGGCCCGTCGAT
>CAWUXN010000318.1:0-5499 GCA_963926415.1 uncultured Loktanella sp. | reverse complement strand
GAGGACGCAGTGCGTCTTGGTGTTTTTGGTGCGCCATTCTTCATCACGGACGGCGATCAGCGGTTCTGGGGCGAGGATCGCCTTGACGATCTGGAAGCGCATCTGGCCGGACGCATCTGATGAGCGTCGAGGCGCACGCAGGCTACGACGTCAACGTGCTGAGGCTGGGCGAAGCCCCAGCCAATTTGTTGCTGCACTGCACGCTTGCCAGGTCAGAAGCGCTGGTGTCTCTGGCAAAGTCCTTGCCGGGCGGATCGGTCCTGATGGACTTGTTGGGGCATGGCAAATCGCAGGGTTGGGATCGACAGAGCGATTATCAGACCGCCAACGCCGCTGCTGCGCTGGACCTGTTTGAAGGGCCGATGCATGTCATCGGTCATTCGTTTGGCGCGACAATCGCCCTGCGCATGGCGTTGGATCACCCGCAGGCCGTTGCGCGGCTGACGCTGATAGAGCCAGTGTATTTTGCGCTGGCCACCGATCCTGCAGCGCTGGCTGATAACGTGGCGCGGTTCACGCCGATCTATGACGCCTATGGCACCGGTGATCTGGACACCGCAGCGCGGCTGTTTCACGGTGATTGGGGCGGGGGGGCATGGGAGGCTTTGCCGGATCATACCCGCGCGGCGGTTGCCAAGCGGATGCCGCTGATCATCGCGGGCGGGCCGTCTATTCATGATGACATCCACCGCGTCGCAGCTCGACTTTCGCAACTGTCGATGCCGGTCACACTGGTCCGTGGGGAATTGTCATTGCCTATAATCCCGGCGATCCATGCCGCCATCTGTGCCGCGGTGCCGCAGGCCCGGGATCATGTGGTGCAGGGGGCTGGCCACATGGTCCCGATGACCCATGTGGCCGACGTGGCGAGGATTATAGCGTTAGATGCGCAATGAACTGATCGA
The DNA here is from genome assembly GCA_963926415.1 of uncultured Loktanella sp. Taxonomy (GTDB): domain Bacteria; phylum Pseudomonadota; class Alphaproteobacteria; order Rhodobacterales; family Rhodobacteraceae; genus Loktanella. Next base: position 4,594 of record CAWUXN010000318.1, on the reverse strand, counting down.
TCGCGGCGTGATCGGTTGACCAGTCGCAGACCAGCCGCCCGGTCAGGACCTCGTCTGCCGGGCCGTTGTCCGGATCGCCGGACGTAACGTAGTAATGCGCACCAGCTGAGAGCATCCGCTGATGCAGGGCGCGGGGCGCGTCAAAGAAAACAACGTTCGACTGCGACGCGAACTGCACCTGAACGCCCGGTGCGGTCTGCAATCCTGCGATCATACGGGCGCAGGCGGCATTGGCCTGCCGGGCCAGCGTGAGCCAAAGATCGCCCGTTAGATAAGCCTCCATTTGGGCGGACAGAAAGCGGTGCTTTGAAAACAGATGCGCGCCGCGTTTGCGCCGCAGCTCGAATTCCCAAGACGCTCCGGGGTCGAAAAAGATGCAGGCCTCGACGCCCAGCAGGCCGTTCTTGGTCCCGCCAAAGCTGACAGCATCAATCCCGGCCTTCCACGTCATTTCAGCCGGGGAGCAATCGAGCGACACCAACGCATTGGTGAAACGGGCACCGTCCATATGGGTTTTTAGCCCGAAGTCACGCGCGACCCCGGTCAGCGCCTGCAGCTCTTCCACGGAATAGACCGTGCCTTTTTCCGTGGCCTGCGTGACTGACACTGGGCCGCGCTGGGGCCCATGAACGCCGCGTGTTTCCTCGCCCAGAATGGACGTGCGCAGGGCGGTGGGTGTCATTTTGGCATCTTGAGCGGGAACCAGTGTCAGTTTCGTGCCGCCGGTATAGAATTCAGGCGCGTTGCATTCGTCTTCGTGGATATGCGCCATGGGGCTGCAAAAGATCGTCTCCCACGGGTTGGTCAGCGTGGCGAGGGTCAGGGAATTTGCGGCAGTCCCGGTGGCGACCAGATGCACGGCGGCCTCGGGGGCCTCGAAAATCTCTCGGATCATGGCGCGCACGCGGGTCATGCCTTCATCGGCACCATAGCCGCTGGCATAGCCGGTGTTTGCGTCAATCAGCGCCTGCAGGACGCAAGGGTGGGCGGGGCCCGCATTGTCAGAGGTGAAAAACATTTACGTCGGTTCCTCGATGATGTGGTCTTCCCATTCGTCGTCGTTCACTTCGACTTCGGACAGGGTCTGCCCGCGCATGGTGACGCCGGCGGTATGGGGGCTGTCTGGATCACCTGACAGCAGGGGATGCCACGGGTACAGATCGCGCCCTTCGGCCACCAGGCGGTAAGCGCAGGTCTGAGGCAGCCAATACATGTTGTCCTGAATGGTCTTGGGCGTCAGCACGATACATTCGGGCACGAATTTGTGCCGCACTTCATAACGGGCGCACAGGCAGGATTCGTTGTCCAGCAGACGGCAAGCCACGCGGGTCAGGGCGACTTCGCCGCTGTCCTCGTCTTCCAGCTTGTTCAGGCAGCATTTGCCGCAGCCGTCACACAGCGCTTCCCATTCGGGGCGGGACAGCTTTTCCATCGCGATGGTTTTCCAGAAGCGGGGGCGCAGGCCGCTGCGGTCAATGGCGTCAGACATCGGACAGGATCCTTCGCGCCTTCGCGCAGTCGGCGTCCATCTGTTCGATTAGGGCGGGCAGGCCGTCGAACTTCAGCTCTGGCCGCAAGTAATCGACAAGGGCGACGCTGATGTGCTGGCCGTAAAGGTCGCCTTTGAAATCAAAGATGAAGGTTTCACAATTGGGGGCGTCGCCGTCGAACATCGGGCGCACACCAATGCTGGCGGCTCCGTCATAGCGGCCCTGATGCGGCCCAGCTGCGATATCGATACGCACGGCATAGACGCCAAATTTGGGCGGGTGCAGGCCCGCGATCGACATGTTCGCAGTGGGATAGCCCAGTTCGCGGCCGCGCTGGTCGCCGCGAATGACTTCGCCAACGATGCGATGCCAGTGGCCCAACATAGCGGCGGCTTCGCGCGGGTTGCCGTCCGTCAGCGCGGTACGGATCGCGGTCGAGCTGACGCGCCCACTTTGCAGCGCGACCATAGGGGCGACGGTGACGCCAAAGCCCATTTCGGCACCGTACCGTTGCAGGTCAGTGGCGTTCCCGGCACGATCCTTGCCAAAGCAGAAGTCGGCCCCGATCACGACATGGGCCAGACCAAGGCGGTGATGGATCACTGTCTGCGCGAAATCACGGGGGCTCAGCGCGACGAGGGCGGCGTTGAACGGCACCTCGTAAAGCTTTTCGACGCCCTGTTTGGCCAGCTCATTCGCGCGCGCTTCGGCGTTCATCAGGCGAAAGGGCGGGGCATCCGGGGCAAAGAACTCGCGTGGATGCGGCTCGAACGTCATCAGGCCCCGTGGCGCGCCAAGCTGGGTCGCGGCATCAAGGGCGGCGTCGATGACGGCCCGGTGGCCCAGATGGACACCGTCGAAGTTGCCGATGGCCGCGGCAGCACCGCGGTCGCTGGGATCAAGGTAGAGGGTGTCACGAATGATGCGCATGGAGTTTGCGTATCGCGGCGCTGCGTCGGGCGCAAGTCGCCCGCAGATGACGTTTGGCGCAAGCCGCCCGCAAGGCCGGGCGGTAGCCTCTTAGTCGAACTTGCCGGAGGGGGCCAGAACGACGGCTTCGCCGGTCAGCACCTTTTTCCCGCCCACAAGGCAGCGGGTGTCCAGCGTCACCTTGCGCTTTTTGTGGTCGATTTCGGTGACTTCGACCTCTGCCGTAACAGTGTCGCCGGGGCGCACAGGGGCCAAAAAACGCAGGGATTGCGCCAGATAGACAGTGCCATGGCCGGGCAGCTGCTCGCCAATCACGGCAGAGATTAGCCCGGCGGTCAGCATGCCGTGGGCGATGCGGCCTTCAAAGATCGTGTCCTGCGCATAGGCGTCGTCCAGATGCACCGGATTTCGGTCGGTGCTGACCTCGGCGAACATTTCGATGTCCTGATCGGTCACGACTTTACGCAGGGACCGCATCATGCCGACTTCCAAGTTTTCAATGACGATGGTGCCGCGGGGGCTGTTGTCGAGCATGGCGTACTCCTAAAAGTTACAAAAAACCCCAATGAGGTTCTTGTTTGTAACTTAATTACGCTGCGAGTGCAAAATGTCAACTGGGCCTTAGTTCGGAAGGCTACTGGTTCAACGCAGAAAACCGATTGCATAGGTCGGGTTGACCTGCTGCGTGGCAAGGTAGGTTTCAAGCGCGGGGCCGGCGGGATGCAGGTCGGTCGTTTCCGTATCTGCCGCGGCCAGACCGCCGGTGATGAACAGCGAATCCAGATCCTCTTGTTGCGCGCCAAGGATGTCGGTGTGGATGCCATCACCGATACAGATGATCCGCGTCAGGTCCGCGCCGCCATCCAGTTGCGACAGCCGCCGCCGGGCAAGATCATAGATTGGCGGATGTGGTTTGCCGAAATACAGACTTTCGCCGCCCATTTCGGTATAGAGTTTTGCCAGCGCCCCGGCGCACCATTCACGGCTTTCGCCGCGATCAACGACGATATCGGGGTTCGCGCAAAGCAGTTTGAGACCGCGCTGCTTGGCAGCCAGAAATTGCGGGCGATAGACGGCGGGATCGGCGTGCGGGTCAGCGGGGCCGCAGCAGACGATGCCGTCCGCTTCGTCCAGCGGGACTTGGGCAATTTCGACCTGATCCGACAGCAGTTCCATCGGTTTAAAGAAACTTTGGTCGTGATCTTCACCCATGAACCAGACCTTCTTGCCGACGGCACCTGCGAACATGGCAGCGCGGGCGCTGTCACCGGATGTTGCGATGGCGTCCCAGCAGTCGTCTGGAATACCCATGCCCTGAATTTGTTTCTGAACCGAGGTCCAAGGGCGCGGGGCGTTGGTGACAAGGATCACGCGGCCACCGACACCGCGATAGTCCTGCATCGCTTTGACCGCGTCCGGAAAGGCCGTCAGGCCGTTGTGCATGCAGCCCCAAAGGTCGACGAAGGCGGCGTCATAGTCACCGGCGATATCGAGGAAGCTATGGACGATCTGAGTCATGGCGGTGCCTTTTGCGAGGGGGCTGTTGGCGGCGGCTAGGATGCCTCCGGCGGGAGTATTTTGGCGAGAAAGCGAGGAAAGGCCGGGGGGCCGTCTGCTTATTTTTTGAGGCCCGCTTATTTTTTGAGGAACGGGATGATCTGCTTTTTGCGGCTCATCACGCCGGGCAGGACGACCGTGTCGTTGGTGGTATCGGCGTCAAACGATGCCTTGGCTACCTGTTTCGTCAGATCGTTCGGTAGCAGCATGGTAGCTTCTTCGCGGATTATGTCCACGACGAAGAGCAGCACCTGATCGACGCCGTCTTCGGCGGCGACGGCGGGCATGGCGGCGATCAGCGCATCCTTGCGGTCCAGCACGACCGCTGGCGAAGTGGTTTCCAAAACGGAGACGCGGAATTTGGTGCCGTCGATCTCGTATTCCTTGGAGTCCATGCGCAGCAGGTCGGCGTCAGAGAAGGCGCTGACGTCGGATTTGGCGGCGAACATTTCTTCGGCGTAAGAGGCGATATCGATGCCCAGATCAGCGGCGAGATCTTCGGCCAGCTTCTGGTCGACCGGGGTGGTCGTGGGCGACCGGAAGGCCAACGTGTCGGACAGGATGCAGGACAGCATCAGGCCCTTAATGTCGTCGGGCATCTTGGCGGCCTTGTCGCC
>CAWUXN010000317.1:0-5214 GCA_963926415.1 uncultured Loktanella sp. | reverse complement strand
CAAAGACCTAGTACGCGCGCCGCGCAATCAACCGCAAACGCCTGGTCAAACCACAGTGCAATCAGGCTGCGGCCGCCACTTCCGTCTGTCTTTAGCAATAATTCTGCGGCATTCGGATAATAACAAGGGCAGATCGACGGATGGTTAATACCTTGCCGTCATTAAAGGTTTTCCAAAGGTTGGTCGCATCAGGCCAAGTAATGTTAGAGTTAAACTAGTTCAGCAAGTCCTTTTGGACCGGTAAGACGCGCAAGGTGATACTTGACCGCGTGTCTTTTCGCGTTGAACTGGGCCATTCGCTAGGCATCCTTGCGCCTAACGGCACCGGCAAGACGACCCTGATCAACATGATGGCTGGCCTTGAAAAACTGGACGAAGGCACGATTTATCGCGGCTGCCGAATTTCGTTTCCGCAGGGGTTCATGGGCGGTGTCGTGAACCGTCATACCGCCCGCGAAAACGTGCGCTACATTGCGCAGCTTTACGGTCTGGGCCCCTACTACATAGAGGCGTTCTGCCGTTGGATGTGCGGGATCGGTGAATACTTTGACATGCCCGTTTGGACCGATAGTGCAAGGATGCGGTCGCGCCTGACCTTTGCGCTGATGGTGGCGCTGGAATTTGACATCTATCTGATCGACGAAGGCATGCCGTCCACGACGAACGCCGAATTCAACCGCAAGGCGGGCGAAATTCTGCGCGAGCGGCTCAAAAAAACGACCGTGATCATCGTGTCCCACCAAGCGCTGACGCTGGAACGGTTCGCCCGGTCCGCCGCCGTTTTGCGCAACGGTAAATTGCATATGTTCGACACTCTGGAAGAGGCCAAGCAGCTTTACGACTACGAAGCCGACAGCTAAGAAATTCCGCATCCGTACGCCGGGCAGCGATGTGGCCCCCGCCGGCAGGATATCCTGCGCGCAACCGGGACTGCCGTCGCACGCCCTTCGCCCCAGACCTAGCCTGGCCCCGCGCCTTTGCCGGACGCGGCAGAGCGTGATGCGGCAACGCCCGAGGGCCATTCGGAGGCCAGCGCCGATATCGACGCCATCCGCCACGAAGGGCTGACCGGTCGCCAGTTGCGCATGGCGCGGCCCGTCGCGCAAAAGAACGGCATGTCGGTGACGTCGGATTTTGACGCCATGCGACAATTGCGATTGGCCGGCGTCGATCCGTTCCAACGGTCCACCGTGCTGAAACTGGTTGCATCCGATAGCAAATCGACCGGCGGCACCCGTGCGCCGGGATCGGCGCTTGGCGCGATCCCAGACATGCCGGGTATGCCCAAGGCCCATGCGCATCAGCCGCAAACGATAGCTGATACTCCGGACAACCTGCCGTCCACGGAATTTGCCCGCCCCGCCGACCGTCACCTGTCCGAAATCATGAAAATTCAGTCAGATCTGGGCCGCCGTCGACGTCGCCAGACCGCCCTGATGATGACCCGGCTGGCAATCTTTGTGCTGCTGCCGACGCTGATGGTCCGCTATTATTTTTACAACGTCGCCACCCCGATGTATTCGACCAACTCTGAATTCATCATTCAGCAGGCTGAACCGGCCACTGCTGCGGGCGGACTTGGCGGTCTGTTCCAAGGCACGTCGATGGCGATCCAGCAGGACAGCATCACGGTGCAATCCTACCTGTCGTCGGGTGCTGCCATGGTGCGTCTGGACGAAGAACACAACTTCAAGGACACTTTCAGCGATCCGAATATCGACCCCGTCCAGCGTCTGGCCGAAGGTGGGACGAACGAGGCCGCCTTCAGCATCTATCAAAACAGGGTCAAGATCAGCTGTGATCCGACCGAAGGTATCCTGAAGATGGATGTCATCGCCCCCTCGCCCGCTGCCAATCAGGAAATCTCTGAGGCGCTGATCGGCTACGCCGAGGAACAGGTCGACCAGCTGAGCCAGCGCCTGCGCGAGGATCAGATGGCCGGTGCCCTCGAAAGCTACGAGTCCGCAGAAGTGAAGCGCAGCAGCGCCCTTGCCGCCTAGCTACGGCTGCAAGGAGACGTGCAGCAGATTGACCCGATCGGCGAAACGCAGGCCCGCACGCAGCGAATCTCTCAATTGGAAAGCGAACGGCAACAGCTGATGCTGTCGCTGCAGGGACGGATGAATGTCCGCAGTCCGAACGAGGCGCAGGTCAATTCCCTGCAAACCCAGATTTCCAACATCGAGGCGCTGATCGGCGATCTACGTAATCAGATGACGAACTCTGGCGTCGCGGAACACCGAACTGCGCTTGGCCGAGGAAAACTATACCTTCCAGACGATGTTGGCCCAGCAGGCGCTGACACAACTGGAAACCGCCCGGATTGAGGCGAACCGCCAAGTCCGCTATTTGTCGATGGGCGTCGAGCCCGTCGCCCCCGACGAGGCGACCTATCCCAAGGCGTTCGAGAATTCGATCTTGGCCTTCCTGATCTTTGCAGGCATCTACCTTATGATCTCGATCACCGCTTCCGTCCTTCGTGAACAGGTAACAAATTGATGCATGACGTCCAAATCGGCGACCTGACGGTCGGCAATGACCGCCCCCTTCTGGTAATCGCAGGCCCCTGCCAGCTGGAAAGCGCGGACCACGCGCAGATGATCGCAGGCCAGATGGCCGAAGTGTGCCGCACCCACGGCGCGCAGTTCATCTTTAAGGGGAGCTATGACAAAGCGAACCGCACGTCCCTATCGGGCATGCGCGGCCTTGGCATGGACGAAGGGTTGAAGGTGCTGCAAAGCGTCAAAGCCTCCATAGGCTGCCCGGTCCTGACGGACATCCACGGCATCGACCACTGCGCCACTGTGGCCGAAGTCGTTGACGTGCTGCAGATCCCCGCCTTCCTGTGCCGCCAGACAGACCTGCTGCTGGCTGCCGGTGAAACGGGTGCCGTCATAAACGTGAAAAAGGGGCAGTTTCTGGCCCCGTGGGATATGCCGAACGTCGTGTCCAAGATCGAAAGCACGGGTAACAAGCGCATCCTGCTGACCGAACGTGGCGCATCTTTTGGATATAACACGCTTGTCGCCGATATGCGGTCGCTGCCGATAATGGCAAAAACTGGCTATCCCGTCGTGATGGACGCCACACATTCGGTCCAGCAACCGGGCGGTCAGGGCGGATCTTCAGGCGGACAGCGTGAATTTGCGCCCGTCATGGCCCGCTGCGCCGTCAGCATCGGTATTGCGGCCGTCTTTATCGAAACGCACGAGGCACCCGAGACCGCCCCCTCCGACGGGCCGAACATGATCCCGCTGGATCAGATGAATGCGCTGATCGGCTCGCTGATGCAATTCGACGCGCTGGCCAAGGCGAACCCGCTGCGAGTCTAAGTCTCCATACCGCCCATCTGACCTAGATTGCAGGGCAGCCAATGCCAAAGGGCTTCCCTGCAATACCTGATCATGATTGCTGTGTTGACCTGCCTTGCCCAGCCTGCGGCCGCGCAAGACCGCACGATAACGATCGACACAGTCGCCACAACGCAGCAGTGCGGTGCAATTGCCTCTCGCCTGCAGGAAATCCTTGGCGTGCTGGGCGGCTATGACGCCGCCACCATCGCGGTGCAGGAAGGGGTCGTGACCTTCGACGGCACCGTGACCGACGCAAGTGATACCGCAAGGCTGGACGATCTGGCAAACCGTGTGGCAGGCGTGGTCACGACCCGTAACAATGTGGCCGAAACCTCTGACGTGGTCGCGGGGCTGAACCCGGTGCTGGATCGGTTCCAGACACGCATTGCACAGACCATCGCGTTCCGGCCCCTGCTGACGGTGGCGGCTGTTGTCTTTGCCGTGATCGTCTGGGGCGGGCTTTGGGTCACATGGCACCCGCAGCCGTGGGACACGGCTGGTCCCCAATCCCTTTATTGCCGAAATCTTTCGACAGATTGTGCGCTTGGGCCTTGTCGTGCTCGCCCTTGTCATCGCGCTGGATATCCTAAACGCGACCGCGCTGCTGGGCACGATCCTTGCTGCTGCCGGCATCGGCGGCCTAGCGCCTGGCTTTGCGGTTAAGGACACGGTCGAAAACTTCATCGCATCGATCAGGCAGCCGTTTCAGCCCAACGATATGATCGAAATCAACGGCGATAAGGGCAAGGTCACCCGCCTAACCTGCCGGGCGACGATCCTGCTGTCGAACGACAGCAACCACATCTACATTCCCAACGCGACGGTCTTTTCCAACCGTCTGATCAACTACACCCGCTACGCCGAACGCCGGTTCCAGTTTCGGATCGACGTGGCTCGCGAAAGCGATCTATCAGCCGCCCGGCCTTGGTCGAAAAGACAGTGCAGGACCTGCCATTCGTACTGACCGCGCCTGCAGCCCAAACTTGGATCACCGCGCTTGAGGCCGGCGGAATCGCCATGCAGGCCACGGATTGGATCGACCAACGCACCGCGTTTCTGCCGCTGGCGCAAGGCGAGGCGATCCGCAAGGTCAAGCGCGCGCTGGAGGCGACCGGCATCTCGATTCCCGACAACACGCGGGCCATCGCAATGATCGAAGCCGCGCCCCACCGCTATCACCCTGCGCGGGAACCCGACATAGCGACAGCCGTCGATTCAAGCCACGAATCCGCGCTGGAAACCATGATTGCAACCGAAAGGCACAGTGACGATAGCCCAGATCTACTTGGCCAAGGCGGCCAGCCAGAATAGTGCGAAAAAGTGCGATCTGGGGCTTGAAGGCCCCAGAAGCATGTCGTATTCACCGCCTTGCTGATGGGGTGTAGCCAAGCGGTAAGGCAACGCTTTTTGGTAGCGTGTACCGTAGGTTCGAATCCTACCACCCCAGCCAGCGATCCTCTGACATTGTGACTAATACTCTTGACCCCAGGCCGGTCGAGAAGTGCCCCGATTTATGCCCCGGGTGTCGCGGGTGCTGGGGGTGTTGCAATTGCCCCGCCAGAGGGCCTTGGCCACAGGTCTAGAGAAAGTGGTGGTCCAACCTGAATACCTTTCCCCTGGGATCTAGAGTATTTGGGGTAAGGTGCGGGGAGGAAGGGTCTTAGTATAGAACTCACCCTCTAGAGATAGGGATAAGTAATGAAGGAGGCGGGCCAGGAAGTGCAGCACCACCCAGCCCCTCCTGTTCCCCAAATCCTACTCTAGAGAACGACAATAAGCGACACGTTCAGCAAACAACCGTTGGCGAGCCTGATACTGCGGGCAAGGGTCGATGTGCCTCATTCGCACGTAGTCAGCAACT
>CAWUXN010000316.1:0-2538 GCA_963926415.1 uncultured Loktanella sp. | reverse complement strand
ACGAAAGCCGATCAACGCTGTCGATCAAAGTCAGTGCAATCTTGCCAACGCGCTTTTTAGACATCGCCCTTATATTTTTTGGTGGTTAACGGAATTTAGAGAATGGTTGTTGACAGGGGTGCGCACGAAAAACGGCCATTTTGCGCACTCTTATGGGTTATCGGCACAACAATTTGGAACTGGCGATCCCGGAAGGAATCGAACCCTCAACCTGCCGATTAGAAGTCGGCTGCTCTATCCAGTTGAGCTACGGGACCGCACAGGGTGTGTTTTGCGGCGTCGGGGGGCGGTTGGCAAGCCGGTTGCGCGTCAAAGAGTAGAAAAACTTGAATTTCCCTGCTTGATCCCAGCTTTCTTAGGGCACGCCCCGTGACACTTGATCGCAAGACGCTCTATGACGGCGCAACAATAGTTAAAGGTGCCACCATGCGACACATCCTTCTCAGCTTGCTTGCTTTATTCGCGCAGCCACTTGCGGCGCAGACGCTTTACTTTTCAGCGATTCCTGATGATGACGAAGCGCGTCTGGTTGAACGATTTGGCGCTGTTGCGAGGTATCTGTCAGACACGCTGGGCGTCGATGTGCAGTATGTACCGGTCAAAAGCTACGCCGCCGCGGTCACCACATTTGCCAACAATCAAATTCAGCTGGGCTGGTTTGGCGGGTTGTCCGGCGTGCAGGCGCGCATTGCGGTGCCCGACTCTCACGCCATCGCCCAAGGGGCAGAGGACGAGACCTTTGTTACCTATTTCATAGCAAACACCGCGGCGGGGCTGTCGCTGGATCCAAAGTTTCCCGATCTGGCAGGCCGCAGCTTTACCTTTGGGGCCGAAACCTCGACCTCGGGCCGGTTGATGCCGGAATATTGGATCCGCGAAGAGACCGGTCAGGCACCCGAAGAGCTGTTCTCGACCGTTGGGTTTTCCGGCGACCACGGCCAGACGTTGCGTCTCGTGGCTTCGGGTGCCTATGACGTGGGCGCGCTGAACTATTCAGTCTATAATGCCGCCGTCGCCGATATGACGCCAGAGGCGGCCGCCACAACGATCATTTGGGAAACGCCGCCCTATCCTGATTACAACTGGACGATCCGCGGCGACGTGGATGCAACCTTTGGCGCTGGCTTCGCAAATCAAGTGCAGGCGGCCTTGATCGGCATGGACGATCCGGCGCTGCTGGAATCCTTTCCGCGCAGCGCATTCATTGCGTCCGATAATGCACTGTATCAGCCGATCGTCGATACGGCACGCGCGCTGGACCTGATCGACTGATGACGCAGCCGCTGGTCACGCTGACAGGCGAAAGCTTGGGCTGGGATGGCCGAGTGGCGCTGCGCGATGTGTCACTGCGGATTGCGACTGGCGAACGGATCGCAATCTTGGGGCGCAGCGGTGCAGGCAAAAGTACGCTGCTGACGGCGCTGCATGACCGCGCGCAGGTGCGGCTGGCGCTGGTGCCGCAGGACAACGGCCTCATAGGCGCTTTGTCCGTATTTCATAACGTCTGGATGGGCGTGCTGGACGATCATGGCACGGCCCGCAATCTGCGTACCCTGATTTGGCCCAGCGCGGCAGAGCGTGCGGCTGTGGCGCGGGTGCTGCAAACGGTCGGTCTTGATGAGTTGGGGCGGCGCAGCGTTTCACAGCTGTCTGGCGGGCAGCGGCAGCGTGTCGCGCTCGCCCGGGCCAAGATGCGGGGCGGCGCGCTGTTGCTGGGGGACGAGCCTGTGACGGCGCTCGACCCCGAGCAAGGGGCGGCCCTACTAGATCATTTGCTTGCGGCATTTCCCACAAGCGTGTTGGTTTTGCATGACGTGGATCAGGCGCTGCGGGTGGCAACGCGTATCATCGGCTTGCGGCAAGGCGCGGTTGCCGTTGATGCCCCAGCGGCGGATCTGACCGCAGACGACCTGTTGCAGCTCTACCGATGATCCTGCGGCGGCGTCATGTGCTGGCGGGGTTTGCCGCGCTGACGCTTGTGGCCATCAGCTCTGCTGAGCTTGGGGCCATACGCCCCGATCCTTGGATGACGCTGGCCGCCATCGGGCGCGGCATCCTGCATCCCGATTTCAGCGATATCGCGGGCTTGCTGCGGGCGACGGGGCTGACTGTTGCCTTTGCCTTTTGCGGGGTCGGCCTTGGCGCGGTGCTGGGCCTGCTCCTTGCGCCTTTTTATGGCACCGCAGTTGTGCGCCTGACCTGCATTGCTGTCCGTTCGGTGCACGAGCTTTTTTGGGCGCTTCTGCTGTTGGGCCTGACCGGCCTGTCGCCCCTGACCGGCGTTCTCGCCATCGGGCTGCCCTATGCTGGCATCTTCGCCAAGGTCTTTGCCGAGTATCTGGAAGACGCCCCCGGTGCCGCGCCGCTGGGCCGCAGGTTGCCCAGCTTGACCGCGCTGCTGTGGGTGCGGTTTCCGCAGTCCCTGCCACAGATGCGGACCTATACGCTGTACCGGCTGGAATGTGGGTTGCGATCCTCTGCCGTGCTGGGGTTCATCGGGTTGCCGACCTTGGGCTTTCAGTTAGAGACAGCGTTCAA
>CAWUXN010000315.1:0-3060 GCA_963926415.1 uncultured Loktanella sp. | reverse complement strand
CTGCGTTAGGCCTCGGTCTCCGGATCTGGGGTGGTGTAGCCGAGGGCGAGGTCGCATGCCGTATCAAGGGGATCGCGATTTGCGGGGTCGCCGTAGCCGCCGCCGCCGGGAAATGCGAGGCGGATGCGGGCTCCTTGCGGGATGGGCTGCTGGCCTTTGCCGCGCAGCGGGGTGCCGTCGTCCAACGACAGCGTCGTGGGGGCACCGGGGCCGCCGCCATGTCGGCCACGCGCCGGATGATCGACACGGTCGAACATGGCAGAGAAGTCGGCGACATAGCCGCTCCGTGTTCCGACCTCCATCAACTGACCAAGGCCGCCGCGGAATTGGCCTGCGCCGCCGGAATCAGGTCGTAGTTCCTTGCGCCAGATGATGATGGGACCGGCATGCTCTGTTGCTTCGACCGGCATGGTCATCACGCCAGAGGGGAAGGCGGTGGCGGACAGCCCGTCCAGCGCGGGCCGAGCCCCGGTGCCGCCAGAGTTGAAGGTCAGCACTTGGGCGCGGATTGCGCCGTCTGGTGCGTTCTTGCCGGGGCGCAGGGAGAGTTGAAAGTTGCACAGACAGCCCGCGCCTTCGGCCGGGACCACGCCTGGTAGCAGTTGATCAAGGGCGGCAAAGACCGTGTCGGGCACCAGATGGCCAATGACATGGCGCAGCGCCACGGGCGCGGGATGCACTGCGTTGACAATCGTGTCCTTTGGCGCAGTCACGCGAAACGGGGCGAGGCTGGCGGCGTTGTTCGGGATATCGGGCGCGATGGCGCATTTTAGGGCATAGCAGGCATAGGCCTTGGTATAGACCAGCGGTACGTTGATCCCCTTAGGGTCCAGCCCGCTGGTGCCGGTCCAGTCGCACAGCACATGGTCCGCGTTGATGCTGACCGTGACGCACAGATCAACCGGGGCGGCATAGCCGTCGATGCGCATTTGCCCTGTGGCGGTGCCCATTGGCAGGGCGGCGATCCGTGCCAGCGTGGCCGCGTGCGAGCGGGTCAGGATGAAATCGGCCACGGCACCCAGATCAGGCAGGGCGAACTCTGCCAGCATCTGGATCAGGCGCTGCTGGCCGATCCGGTTGCAGGTGCTGAGCGCGTAAAGGTCTCCGATCAGCTGATCCGGTTCGCGCACATTGGCGCGCAGTAGCTGCACCAGCGTCTGATCGACGGCGCCTGCGCTGGCAAAGCGCATGATCGGGATCTGCATCCCTTCCTCGAAGATCGAGTTCCCATCGGCCCCGAAACCGCGCCCGCCGATGTCGACGACATGGGCGGTGCAGGCGAAGAAGCCGACAAGCGCCTCTTCATGAAAGACCGGCGTGACGACGGTGAAATCGTGCAGGTGGCCGGTGCCTTTCCAAGGATCATTGGTCAGATAGACATCGCCGTCGCGCATGGTGTCCCGGCCGATGGTGTCGATGAAATGCGGCACCGCGTCGGCCATCGCATTCACATGCCCCGGCGTGCCGGTGACCGCCTGCGCCAGCATCGCACCGCTTGCGGTATAGACACCGGCGGATAGATCGCCAGCCTCCCTCACGCTGGTGGAAAAGGCGGTGCGGATAAGCGCCTGCGCCTGTTCCTCGATAATCGAGATCAGGCGCGTCCACATGACTTGCAGCTGGACGGGGGATAGGGCGGGTCGGGTGGCGGGGGACGTCATGACTTTGCCTCCAATGCGATGCAGCCGTCTGGCAGGACGCGGGCGTTGCGGCTGGGGGGGACGATGATCGTGGTCTCGTCCTCGGTGATGGCGGCGGGGCCGGGCAGGGTCGTGCCGGGGGGAAGGGCGTTTCGGGCGTAGATAGCGGCTGTGCCGAATTGACCTGTCGCCGCATCGAGGATGGGGCGAGAGCCTGTCGGTGCCGGGCTGGCGGCTGCAGAGGCCTCCTTGACCGGGACGGCGGCGGCGACGGGGGTTCTGGCGTTGACTGACCAGACTGTGATCTCTGGCAACATGCCCTGCACCGTGCGGCCGAACAGGGCGGTATATTCTGCCTCGAACCGAGCTAGAATGATCGCCGGATCAGCGCTCTCCGCAAGTTCCGCGCTCAAAGGCACGGGGATGTCCCAGCCTTGCCCGCGATAGCGCATGAAAACCTTATAGTCGCAGCTGATCGGCGCGTCCGCATCGCAGGACCGCACGAAGGCTGTCGCCTCAAACCGCATCTGGGCGAACAGATCGCGCACCGCGCCCGTGTCGAAGGCGTCGAGTGGTATGAGAACGCTGCGCGTCGCCTCGAAGCTGAAGGGTGCCCGCAGAAATCCAATGGCAGAGCCAACGCCCGCTCCTCGCGGGATCAGGCAGCGGGTGATGCCTAGTTTTTCGCACAGGCGCGCGGCGTGCAAGGGGGCGGCACCGCCAAAGGCGTTCATGGTATAGCCGGCCAGATCCTCGCCGTTTTCCACCGCATGGACGCGGGCGGCGTTGGCCATGTTTTCGTCAACGACCTCTGCCACGCCCCAAGCGGCTTCGGTGACATCCATCTGCAACGGAATGCCGATCTGCGCGGCGATTGATTCCTGAGCGGCCTGTGTGTGCAGCGGGATCGTGCCGCCGGCAAAGCCTGCCGCATCCAGCTTGCCCAGCAACAGGTCAGCGTCCGTGACCGCAGGCTGCGTGCCGCCACGGCCATAGCAGGCGGGGCCGGGTTCCGATCCGGCGCTGTGCGGGCCGACGGTGATGCGGCTGAGCGCGTCCACATGCGCGAGCGATCCGCCGCCCGCGCCGGTTTCGACCATGTCGATCACTGGGATCGAAATGGGCATCCCAGAGCCCTTTTTGAAGCGGTAAGAGCGGGCCACCTCGAACACCCGCGCGGTCTTCGGCGACTGGTCCCGGATCAGGCAAATCTTGGCCGTGGTGCCGCCCATGTCAAAGGACAGTACCTTGTCCAGCCCGTGCTGCGCGGCGATATCGGCGGCAAATACCGCGCCGCCTGCGGGACCGGATTCCACCAACCGAACAGGAAAGTCGGCGGCGGTCGTGATATCCATGATCCCGCCGCCAGAGTGCATCAGGAACACCGGGCAGGCGGCCCCTTCAGCCGCCAATCGGTCTG
>CAWUXN010000314.1:0-5222 GCA_963926415.1 uncultured Loktanella sp. | reverse complement strand
TGTCAAGTCTGATTTGACGGCAGCGCGAAAATGTCACCCGGCAATCGGCCTGACCGCGCTGACATCTGCTGTCGGCAAGGCGTCGCGCATTTGAATAACACTGCGTCCAAGGACCGGATGCACCCAATCGGGTGCCACCTGTGCCAACGGAACAAGGACAAATGCGCGGTCCTGCAAACGCGGATGGGGCAGTATCAATTCACCCGGCACGGCCGTTTGTTGCTGTTCAAGAGGCAGCTCGCGCCATTGTGTCTGGGTTTGAACATCGGGACTGACCGCACCCCCAAACGCAACTAAATCCAGATCAAGAGTCCGCGGCCCCCACCGCACCTCGCGGGTGCGGTCCGCCTCGGCCTCAATTTTGTGCAGCACGTCAAGCACGTGGAGCGGCGACAGCGTTGTCCTTATCGCCATGGCTGCATTCACAAAATCCGGTCCGATACCGGCTGGAAAAGCGGGAGAAGCATACAATCCACTGAAAACATCCGTACTTTTTTCTAACAGTTGATGCAGTCGAAGCCTACCATTTAGTACAAACGACATAGGGGAAACATCGCTCATTTGGGTGTTGCTACCCAACAAAATAAGCGCGATGTCGCCGCTCCTTTCTATTCGGTCAACTTGCATGGTGATTTCCTTCCGCACATCCAACAGATAACGTGTGTCACTGCCCGTCGCCATCCACACGCCACCACTAACACCGGCCGTCGCGTCGGAAAGGAACTTTCATGTTTTATCGGGACGAGCGACTGGCGCTCTTCATCGATGGTGCGAACCTCTACGCCGCGGCCAAGGCATTAGGGTTCGATATCGACTACAAGCTGCTGCGACAGGAATTCATGCGCCGCGGCAAACTTCTGCGTGCCGTCTACTATACCGCACTCCTGGAAAACGAAGAATACTCGCCAATCCGGCCGCTGGTGGACTGGCTGCAATACAACGGCTTTGCGATGGTCACGAAACCGGCCAAAGAATACACGGATTCCATGGGTCGTCGCAAAGTCAAAGGAAACATGGACATCGAACTGACCGTCGACGCGTTGGAACTTGCGCCACACGTCGATCATATCGTGCTGTTCTCCGGTGACGGTGACTTCCGCCCGCTGGTGGAATCGTTGCAGCGCAAGGGCGTGCGCGTTTCCGTTGTGTCGACGACCCGCAGCCAGCCGCCCATGATCTCGGACGATCTGCGCCGCCAATGCGACAACTTCATTGAACTGGATGAACTTCGCGATGTCGTGGGCCGTCCGCCACGCGAAAATAGCGATCAAGACGACAATTTCAACTAAGCGTCACCGACCCGCAGTCCGCCACCTTGGCGTTCTGTGGGTGTCATGTCTTTACGCCCGTCCAGTGCGCGACTACCTATGGTCCACCTTAGGAGCGACGTGCCGATGACCCTTCCCCCTCTAACCCTTTATCTTGCAGCGCCCCGCGGCTTTTGCGCGGGCGTCGACCGGGCAATCAAGATTGTTGAAATGGCGCTGGAAAAATGGGGTGCCCCCGTCTTTGTGCGGCACGAGATAGTGCACAACAAATTCGTGGTCGACGGATTGCGCGACAAGGGTGCGATTTTCGTAGAATCACTGGATGAATGCCCCGATGACCGCCCGGTGATCTTTTCCGCCCATGGCGTGCCAAAGGCCGTGCCCGCCGCAGCGGCCAATCGCCAGATGATCTATGTTGACGCCACCTGCCCCCTTGTCAGCAAAGTGCAAATCGAAGCGCAGCGTCACGCCGATAACGGCTTGCAGATGGTGATGATCGGTCATGCAGGTCACCCCGAAACCGTCGGCACCATGGGCCAGCTGCCTGAGGGAGAAGTTCTGCTAATCGAAACCGTCGCGGACGTTGCCAACGTCATCCCCCGCGATCCTGAACGTCTGGCCTTTGTGACGCAGACCACCTTGTCGGTCGATGACACGATCGACATCGTCACCGCGCTTAAGCACCGCTTTCCCGCGATCATCGGCCCCCACAAAGAAGACATCTGCTACGCCACCACGAACCGGCAAGAAGCCGTCAAGGCGATGGCCCCGAAATGCGACGCGATGCTGGTCGTCGGCGCGCCCAATTCCAGCAACTCCAAACGCCTGGTCGAAGTCGGCACAAAAGCTGGCTGCAGCTATAGCCAGCTTGTTCAGCGCGCCACAGACATCGACTGGCGGGCGCTGAACGGCATTACTTCGATGGGCATCACCGCCGGTGCCTCTGCGCCAGAGGTGCTGATCAACGAGGTGATAGATGCCTTCCGCGACCGTTTTGATGTCACGGTCGAGATGGTTGAAACCGCGGTCGAAAACGTCGAGTTCAAAGTCCCGCGCGTATTGCGCGAAACCGCCTGACCTGAAGCCAAAACAAGCTGTACCCCCTGAACGATCAGCGGACATGCCACGATTGTTGCTCCCGGCCTATGGTAAAGCCTAAGCTAAGCTACCAGCAGGCCGCCCGCCCTGCAAAAGGAACGCCCATGTTCAAAGCCATCCCACGCGCACCGCTCGCCTTGGGCCTTGCCGGTCTGCTGCCTTTTTTCTGGGGTCTGGCAACCTATCTGCACCAACCGCTGGGTGAATGGGCCCTGATGACATTGGGCGGCCGTTTCACGGCACCTTTTGTTCAGCTTTCTTATGGCACAGTCATCCTGTCCTTCATGGCTGGCGTTCTTTGGGGCTTCGCTACAAAAGAAAGTGGCTGGACCGGCTATGCTCTCTCGATCATCCCGGCACTCTGGGCCTTTTTCATGGTCGGAGGCGGACCCACATCGGCAGCCTTGCACCTGTGTATCGGGTTCATCGGCTTGTTGCTGCTGGATCTGCATTTCTGGCAACGCCGCGCAACGCCGCCCTGGTGGCTGTCTTTTCGGCTTTTGCTGACCACGCTCGTCGTGCTGTCGCTGCTGCCCCTCGCTTTCGGATGACTGACGCGCGCACAATTGCCGTCTATGATGCCCGCGCAAAGGCCTATGCCGCGATGGGGCCCGGCAAGCCGCAGCGCGACCTGATGCAATTCATCGATGGGCTGCCAGCGCAGGGCAGTGTTCTGGATGTTGGCTGCGGTCCGGGCACCGCCGCCGTGCAGATGAAAACCGCAGGTCTGAAAGTGGATGCGATCGACGCCTCTGCCGCGATGGTCCAGCTTGCGCAGGCCAAAGGTGTCGCCGCGCGGATCGCAACTTTTGACGATATCAGCGGCATAAAAGTTTATGATGGTGTCTGGGCCAGCTTTAGCCTGCTGCACGCCCCCGCCGTGGATCTGCCCCGCCATATCGCTGCCATCGCCCGCGCGCTGCGGCCAGCTGGACTGTTCCACATTGCCATGAAAACCGGAGAGGGTGAGCAGCGCGACAGCCTTGACCGTCTTTATACCTTCGTGACCGAGGCACAGCTGCGCTCCCTGCTGTCGGACACTGGCTTGCTGCCGGTTTTCACGCGAACGGGGGTGGACAAGGGCCTCGCCGGGACCGATGACGCCTATCTCGTGATCCAAGCCCGGAAAGACGCCGATGCCTGAACTCTTTGCCTATACCGACGGTGCCTGTTCTGGAAACCCCGGCCCGGGCGGCTGGGGCTGCCTGATGCAGGCCCGCGAAGGCGATGCCGTCATCAAGCAAAAGGATCTGAACGGCGGCGCTGCATTGACGACAAACAACCAGATGGAGCTTTTGGCCGCCATCTCGGCCCTAGAAAGCCTGACCAAGCCCAGCAAGATCACGATCATAACCGACTCTGTCTACGTTAAGGACGGCATCACAAACTGGATTCACGGCTGGAAAAAGCGCGGCTGGAAAACTGCCGCGAACAAGCCGGTCAAAAACGAGGAATTGTGGAAGCGACTGGACGCCGCGACCAAGCCTCATGATGTGACTTGGAAATGGGTCAAGGGTCACGCCGGACACCCGGAAAATGAGCGCGCCGATGAACTTGCGCGCGCCGGCATGGCCCCGTTTAAACCCTAAACGCTCTCGCGTTTCCCCAATACTTCCGCCGGAGGCACCCACCCATGTCACTGCTCTCAGCGCTTGAATATGCCTCGGTCTTTATCTTCGCACTGACCGGTGCGCTGGTCGCCAGCCGGGCACAACTCGACCTCATCGGTTTCATCTTTATCGCCGCGCTGACTGCCGTTGGCGGTGGGACTGTGCGCGACGTCATCCTGAACCGGGACACAGTGTTCTGGGTGGCCAATCCGGGCCTGATCGGGGTGGCCGCCATTGCAGCCCTTCTTGTCTTTTTCACCGCACACCTACTGGAAAGCCGGTATCGGGGGATCGTCTGGCTGGACGCGCTGGCCCTTGCTGTGGCCGTCCCCTCTGGCGTGGGCGTCGCCTTGGCGATGGACATGACGTGGCCCGTGATCATCATCATGGGTATCACAACGGGCTGTTTTGGTGGCTTGATGCGCGACGTCGTCTGCAACGAGGTTCCGCTCATCCTCAAGCAAGGCGAGCTTTACGTCACCTGCGCCTTGGCCGGGGCCACGACAACGGTCGGCGCCTTGGCGCTTGGCCTACCAGAGTCTTTGGCACTGCTCTGCTGCGCCGGGGCGACCTTTGCGCTGCGCGGCGGATCGATTGCTTTTGGTTGGTGCCTGCCGGTCTACAAAAGCTTTCCCCCACGCCAGTAACTTGGCCAGGGATAGCGGGCGGGGCATCGTGGCACCGCCCTTAGGCGGCGACACGCGCGCCGTTCTGTCAGACTTTCAGCACGATCTTGCCGATGTGATCACCAGCCTCCATCCGAGCATGGGCCTTCGACGCGTCCGCCAGTGCAAACTCCAGATCCATTACCGGACCGATCCGCCCCGATGCCAACAGCGGCCAGACCTTTTCACGCAGCTGATCGGCAATGCGCGCCTTTGCCAGATCGCTTTGCGGGCGCAGGGTGCTGCCCGTCAGGGTCAGCCGCCGGGTCATCATCTGCACCATGTTTAACTCAGCCTTCATGCCTTGCAGAAACGCGATCTGCACCAGACGGCCATCATCCGCCAGCGCATTGATGTTGCGCTGCATGTAACTTCCGCCAACCATATCAAGGATCAGATCAGCCCCGCCCTCAGCCTTCACAACGGCGACGAAATCCTGTTCCTTATAGTTGATCGCCACCTCGGCCCCCAACTTGCGGCAGGACTCCAGCTTGTCCTCTGACCCCGCGGTGACAAACACACGGGCACCCAACACATGCGCCAGCTGGATCGCGGTTGTGCCGATCCCGCTGGACCCACCA
>CAWUXN010000313.1:0-2720 GCA_963926415.1 uncultured Loktanella sp. | reverse complement strand
GCGATGGCTTTGCCGGCGTCGACGTCGCCGATGGGCACCCCCCCGTGATGGGCGGTTTCTGGGGCAGCCATATGTGCCTGATCGACCTGATGCTGGAACGCGACGGTAGCGACTGGAAAATTGTCAGCCACACATCCGAAGCATGCCCGATTTCCCAGCGTTACGGGGATCGCAGCATCACTGCATTGGTCGAGAGCGATCAAAAGGTGCTCGACGCCGCCCAAGTCGAACACGACGCTACGCTGGAATACGTCCGCCGAGCCGTCGGCCAGACCGATGCGAAGCTGTATAGCTACTTCGAACCGGTGGCTGATGATCAGACCTTCCAGATCGTGGCCCAGTACATTAAGAAAATTGTACAAGACACTAAAAACGATAGATTTCCTATCTTGTCCGCCGCCGCCCGTTCAAGGTTGGCGGACGCCAAGACCCGGAATATTACACCGCCGTGCCCAAGGGCGATGTCGCGATCAAGAATGTCGCTGATCTCTACCTCTATCTCAACACCGTGCGCGCAATGAAGATCACCGGCGCGCAGGTCAAGGAATGGCTGGAACGCAGCGCAGACATGTTCAACCAGGTTGAGGCCGCCCACTGCTGAACGCTAAATTCCCCAGCTACAACTTCGATGTAATCGACGGTGCCACCTATCAGATCGACCTGAGCCAGCCGTCAAAGTTCGACAGTGACGGTGCCGTCGTCGCCACGGATGCCAACCGCATCACTGACTTGAAGTTCCAAGGCGAACCCATTGACCCAGAGGCGGAATTGATTGTTGCCACCAACACTACCGCGCCAGCGGCGGCGGCAGTTTCCCCAGTGCGGACGGCAGTACGATTGTCTTTGAAGGCCCCAACGCCAACGCGAACTGGTCGTTCAGACCGATGCCAGGCACGACGGCCGTGTTCGAAGCCGGCCCCAACACCGCGCAATACGCCGAAACGATCGAAAGCGTATCGCTGGATACCAACGGGCAACACACCCGAAGGCTTCGCGCTGTATCGCATAATTCTATAATGCAAACCGGGCCATCCGCACCGCGGGTGGCCCATCCTAGCCCGAGTAGGTCGATAGGTTCAGCCGTGCGCGGCACTGTTCGCCGTCCTTCGTTCCGACCCAGACCATGATCTCTCCACGACCGGGCCGGCGCAGAATCAACTGCGGCTGGCCCGTACCCTGCCCACTGTCATCATAGTACCAATGACCGTCTGCCGTGCGCACCAGCATGCCGGTGGCGCAATCGCTGTCGGCCCGAATCTCCATCGCCTGACCGATCATCCCGCTTAGATCCGCGGTAAAGCTTGGCGCATCGTTAAACATCATCGGCGGCACCTGCGGCAGCCCAAGATAATCGCAGCCTATCAGCTCCGCCTTGCCCCCGGCAAAGATGCGGCGATTCTGCCCCAGCCGCAGCGAGGCCCCGTTACTGCTGATCTGCCGCGTGGCAGCCATGTCGGGATTGGGGCAGGCCACCGCTTGCCCCGTCACCTGCGTCACAGCCAGAAAAAGTCCCAGCAGACACATTTGCCAGAATGACATGATCGCCCCTGACCAATTCAAGAATGTCGCGGCACAACCACAACCCATATTCAAAATATGTGCCGTTCATCCCCCAGTGGCAAGGGCGAACAAAAAATGGCACCCCGATCCGGGATGCCATTACAACTAGCCTTCGATGAAGAAGGACTTGATTACTCTTCGCTTTCCAGCGCCTCGACGGCGGTCTGCAACTCTTCTTTCGTGATTGTCTTCTCGGTCACGGTTGCCTTTTCAAAGATGTGGTCGACAACCTTGTCTTCGAACATTGGTGCCTGCAGCTGCTGGCGAAACTGTGCGTTCTGCTGCACGAACTCAAAGAATTGACGTTCCTGACCCGGGTACTGACGTGCCTGGTTCATGATCGCTTGCGTCATTTCCTGATCGCTGACCTTCACTTCAGCGTTCTGACCAATGTCAGCCAGCAGCAGGCCTAGCTTAACCCGGCGCTTGGCAAGCGACATGTGCTCGTCCGTCGGGTTGATTTCCGGGTGATCATGCCCCTGAACGTCAGGGTTTTCCTCGTGCCACAGCTGGTGCGCAATCTGGTTGGCTTCGGCGTCGACCAGCGATTCGGGCAGTTCAAAATCAACCAGCGTGTCCAGCTCGTCCAGCAGCTTGCGCTTGGCGATCGCACGGGACGCACCGCTGTATTCTGCTTCCAGACGCTCACGGATCTGGCCTTTCAAGGCTTCCAGATCTTCTGCGCCGAACTTCTTGGCCAGCTCGTCGTCGATTTCTGGAGCCTTTGAAGCGCGGACTTCTTTGACGGTCACATCAAATACGGCTTCTTTGCCGGCCAGATGAGCAGCCTGATAATCAGCAGGAAAACTGACGGTCACGGCTTTTTCTTCGCCGGCCTTCGTCTTGACCAGTTGGCCCTCGAAACCAGGAATAAAGCTGTTAGAGCCCAGAACCAGCGGATAGTCCTCGCCAGCGCCGCCTTCAAAGGCCTCGCCATCGATCTTGCCGACGAAGTCGATCACTACCTGATCGCCATCCTTGGCTGCGCCTTTTTTCACTTCAAAGGAAACAGCCTGCGGGCTTTCGGACAGATTCTTCAGCGCTTCTTCAACAGCCGAATCGTCAGCCTTCACGACCATACGCTCCAGCTTGACCTTGCTCAGGTCCGTGTCAGGCACATCGGGCAGCTTTTCGTAAGACACTTCGACGACGACATCGTC
>CAWUXN010000312.1:0-7661 GCA_963926415.1 uncultured Loktanella sp. | reverse complement strand
ATCGACGAAGACGGCATCGCCACCTGCCGCACCTGGGCCGACGCACCAGAGATCGACGGCAACCTGTTCATCGACGAGGGCACCGAAGGGTTGTCGGTCGGTGATGTGGTAAAGATCACGGTCGATGAGGCGGGCGATTATGATTTGTGGGGCGCGATCTTAACCCCGTGAGGTAATCGGTAAGACTAAGAACCGGATGTCGTGTGGGCACTATGATCAACCATAGCGCCCACATCGCCGGGTTCTAAGCACCCTTACCCATTAAGACACTTGAACGATCCGGCCATTTTGCCCACCTTCTTTTGCATCTCCGTGAACGTCGATGCCTCGAACGCCTGTACGGCTTGCATGTACGTCACCGCGCCAGAAGAACCGGCTACAATCAGGGCGGCATCAGGCCTTCGCTCGCGTCGCTCTCGATCAAGATCTGGATATCGAACAGGCCCCGTGGTGAAGTGGTAGGACAGCATCTTTCCCCCGCAATTTCGATCAGAGGGCGCACAGTGGCCGCGCGGTCAGAGGGCTTTGCAAGCATGCCGCGAACGGCGTCGAGGGTGTAATTACCTTGGATCATATGAATTGACATGGCATGTTTCTTTTCCGGGGTTGGAAGTGCGGCCGGCAACCCGTCGCACCGCCCCAAAACGGGGCAGATAAGTGACGCTAGGTCAGCAACACCTCGTCACTAAATGCATTCAGCGTCATTTGACCTAAAGATTATCCAGATACATCCGCACCGCGTCCTGCACGCGGCGGAACCGGTCGCCGCCAAGCTGCACACCGCCGAACCAGCGGGTGACGACGATGATGTGGCCTTGCAGCCCTTCGCGTTCCAGCATGCGCAGGATGACGATGCCGGCCCCGCCCTCTCCGTCGTCGTTCTTGACGGGGCCGTCGGGCAAAAGGACCGCCCATGTATTATGGGTGGCCTTGGCGAATTTCTTGTTGCGGCACAGGGCCTTAACAAAGGCTTTCGCCTCGTCAAGTGACTCGACAGACCCGCCGGATACGGCGTATTTCGATCCGCGGTCTGTCAGGGCGTTTGGTATTATCTTCATGTCTCCTTGATGCGGCAGGCTGGGAACTGCCGCAAGGGGGAGGGGTTAGTGGCTATACGTGACGCTGGTGGCGACGGCATTGGTGAGCGATGTCTCGGCCCAGGTGCCGCGACCGCCGCGCATCCGAATCTCGCTCAGCTGGGCCAGTGCCAGATCGACCTGCCCCTGCTCCACCAGCGCCTGCCCCATATAGGAGCGCGCCAGCAGGTTATCGGGGTTCACGGCAAGAGCGGTTTATAGAACGCCATGCCGCTCGCCATTTCGCCGAATTTGCGCGTGGCAAAGCCACGATGAGTGATGGCCATGCCGCCGGACTGGTCCTGCATAGTGTCCAGCACGTCAAGCGCGTCGGCATAGCGGCCGTCGTATACTAGCTCTCTCACGTAGTTCATGCGGGCGTCGTCGTTGGTTGATTGCGCGGGCGTCGTGCAGGTCTTGGTCGCCAGATCGAATACCAGCCCTTCGCTGCATTGCTGCGTCGTGGCGGTGGGCTTGGGCGGGGCAGAATCCGACGATCCTGCGGCAAAGGCGAAGGTCGGCGCGATGGTCAGGGCAAGGGCGGCAAGGCGCGTGCGAAATCTCCGATCAGGGTCTGTCGTTCTGGGTGATATGCGAAGTTAGCTAAAGCTACGGCGCGGGCGCGCAAAAAGTTTCACGCGGATGTGACCGCAAGTCAGGGGTGCGATCGGGCGCGGCCGGGCTATATTTAACTTATGACCAATACAATGCCCTCCTATCCCGCCTATGCCCGATCCGAGCGGATCGCCGACGGCACCATACACACGCTGGGTGTCGCCTTTGCACTCAGCGGCGCGATTGCAATGATCAGCTGGGCGCTGATGCGCGGCGAAGGCCGCGGCGTGGCGGCGCTGGCGGTTTATGGCGCGGCGCTGATCGCGACCTTCACCGCCAGCGCATTCTATCACATGACCCCGTGGGAGGCGCTGCGCCCCACCCTGCGCCGGATCGACCACGCGGCGATTTACCTGAAGATTGCCGGCACCTTTACCCCTCTGGCCGCAATGATTGCCACGCCGTTTGCTTTTGCAGTGCTGGCGCTGGTCTGGTCGCTGGCGGTCTGGGGCATGGCGCGCAAGCTGTTTTTCTGGCGCGAACCGGGGCGGTTCGGCCCAGCACTGTACCTGGTGATGGGCTGGCTGGCAGTGCTGCTGATGCCCGCCATCGCGCAGGTCGTCCCCACACCCGCCCTCGTGCTCCTGGCGGTGGGCGGTCTACTTTATACCTCTGGCGTGCTGTTCTATAGCTGGGACTCGCTGAAATTCTCAGCCGCGATCTGGCACGGTTTTGTGCTGGCCGCCTCGGTCTGTTTCTTTTCTGGTATCGTTCTTGGTGCCGCCGCCCAGACCTAAGAGCCGGTGAACCCCAGCCGCGCCGCTGTGCGCGTCACAACGCGTAAGCGGTCGGCATTGGCGGGGTGCGTGCCAAGGAAGGTGTTGCCCGGATCAGGGATGCGGAAAAAGAAATCCGCGCCGCGCAGCGGGTTATAGCCCGCCTGCACCGCGATGACGGTGCCAAGGGCATCTGCTTCCAGCTCGAATTCTTTGGAGTAGGTGCGCGCGCCAATGGCCGCGCCGAATTCCGCGGCCTTGCGCCCGACATCGGGATCACTCGACAAGCCGACCAACTGCCCCATTATGGCTGCGCCAATGGTCGCGTTGCGCCGCTGCCGGTCCAGATGGCCAGAGATGTGGTGTGCTGTTTCATGCGACAGAACGAAGGCAACCTCGTCCGCGTTGCGCGTTTCCGACAGCAGCGCCACAGTGATCGCGATAAGCGGGCGGCCCTTTTTGTCGAGGGTTTGGAAAGCATTGGGTGGCGCGTTGGGGTTCATATCCAATGCGAATTCGAAATCGCAGTTCAGCGTTGGAGCGCGTTCGCGGCACATCGCCTCGGCCACAGGCTCTACCGCGTCCACGGCCGCGATCAGGCTGCGGACAGAGGCACGCGCGTCCGGCTCTGCTGCGGCGACGGCGGCCGGTGTCGGGGTGAAAATGACCGGCACAGGGATTGGAACGGGCAAGGTGTCACCGGGCGACACGGCGCATCCTGCAAGGCTGACCGCGATGGTGATACCGGAAATCAGGCGAAGCATTGGCGGCCTTGGATGGCGAAAGGTTTCGCTCCCTGTCTAGCAGTCCCGCGCGCCCACGCCAGCCCCGGACGGCCACAGCCGCGCACGATTCCGAGAGAGCAGCCCCTTTTCGTGGGCCTATTGCCACGCTAGGATATACCCATGTTTACCATTGAACACGATTTCGACGCGACGGTCGTCACACTGATCGACGAAGGCACGCCCCATCTGCAAGAGGATGTGATCGTCAATGCCTTCGAGGATTGCGTGACCTTAACCCAATTCGATCCGCGACTTAACGAGGTCCGCACGATCACCCTGTCGCTGGCGCAGGTCCATGACCTGGGGGCGGCGCTGAACCTGCCCGAAGGGGCCTATCAGCTTGGGATTCCCAAGCGCTGATGAAAGCTACGGATCGGCTTCAGCACACGAAAGGCGCGCGATGACGACGGGATTTTACTGGGACGAGCGCTGCTTTTGACATGGCGGCGGCAATTATGCCGGGATGCTACCTGTGGGCGGATTGGTGCAGCCCACCGCGACCGGCGGCCTGCCCGAAAGCCCTGAGACGAAGCGCCGGTTAATGAACCTGATGTTAGTGACCGGGCTGGACGCCGATCTGGTGATGACAGGCGCGCCCGCCGCAACCCGCGCCGATCTGCTGCGCGTCCACCCCACCACTTATATTGATGCCTTCAAAGCCATGTCTGATGACAAAGGCGGAGAGCTTGGCCGCCGCACCCCGTTCGGCCCCGGCGGATTCGAGATCGCCGCCCTGTCCGCAGGGCTCGCGACCGAGGCACTGCGCGCAGTGCTGCGGGGCGATCACGCCAACGCTTACGCTCTATCACGCCCACCGGGGCATCATGCGCTGCCTGATTTTCCCAACGGATTTTGCCTGCTGGCCAATATCGCCATCGCGATCCGCGCGGCGGAGGCGGACGGGTTAGCGCGCCGGATCGCCGTGCTGGATTGGGACGTGCACCACGGCAATGGGGCAGAGGCGATCTTTTACGACGACCCGGATGTTCTGACGGTATCGCTGCATCAGGACCGCAACTATCCAATGGATACGGGCGATTTTGCAGATCGCGGGCGCGGTGCGGGGAACGGGTTCAATCTGAATATCCCCCTGCCGCCCGGCACCGGCCACGAGGGATATCTGGCTGCGATGGACCGCCTCGCCCTGCCCGCCATCCGCGCCTTTGCCCCCGACGTCATCATCGTCGCCTGCGGCTATGATGCCGCCGCGAATGATCCGCTGGGGCGGATGCTGGCCACGGCAGACACCTTTCGCCAGATGACGGCGCGGGTCATGGCGCTGGCGACGCAGGTCTGCGGCGGCAAACTGGTTCTGGTGCATGAGGGCGGATATTCGGAAACCTACGTCCCCTTCTGCGGCCATGCCGTGCTAGAGGAGCTATCCCGCAGCGCCATCCGCGCGCCCGACCCGCTGGCAGAGGTCTTTGCCGCGCGCCAGCCGGACCCACGTTTTACCGTATTTCTGAACGACTGGCTGCAACAGATGGAGGATGCCTTGTGACCCATTCCGGTGCCTGCAACTGCGGCGCAGTACGGTTCACTGTCACTGGCTCCCTGCCCGGCCCCAATGCCTGTCATTGCACGCAACGCTCCAAGCAATCAGGCGACTTCTGGGCATCGTTCGATTTGGATCGCAGCGTTTTCATCGTGACAGGCAAGCCGACATGGTATGCCTCGTCCGATAAGTTGCGGTGCCGGTTCTGCGGCACCTGCGGGGCGTTTCTGTTCTGGGACCCGCTGCGCGGCGACAAAACGGCCGTCGCCATGGGCGCCTTCAACGCGCCGACAAAGACGCAGCTCGGAGTACATATCTTCACCGCAGACAAGGGTGATTACTATGACATCACCGATGGATTGCCACAGAACCTGCGCTGATCCGTTGCCCTGCGGGCCATGCGAGCCTATCTGCTGGGCAACTGCCGTGAAAGGACTATGACCATGTCTGACATCAACCAAGCCGCCCTCGACTTTCTGCTGACTCGCCGGTCATACCCGGCGCAGGCGCTCGCGGCCCCGGTGCCGGACCGCGATCAGCTGCACACCATCCTGACCGCCGCATCGCGTAGCCCCGACCATGGCAAGCTGGAACCGTGGCGCTTTGTCGTGCTGGGGCGCGACGCGCTGCAATCCGTGGCCGACGCACTGCCCGCCGCTGGCCACCGGATCGGCATCCCGCAAGAAAAGATCGACAAGCCGGTCATGACCTATAGCGGCGCGCAACTGGCCGTCGTGGTGGTCTGCTCGCCCAAGCCATCTGACAAGGTGCCCAAGACCGAACAGGTGTATGCCGTGGGCGGTGTTTGCCTTGGCCTTGTGAACGCGGCGCTGGCCAGCGGCTTTGGCGCGACCTGGCTATCAGGCTGGTTCAGCCACGACCGGGATTTCATCCGCGATCATTTCAACCTGACGGACGGTGAAACCGTGGCGGGCATCGTCCATATCGGCACGGCGGCCAATACGCCCCCTGACCGCCCGCGCCCCGACATCAACGCCATCACGTACTGGTCCGCTGCGTGATCCTGACCGACTTTGCCAAAGCGCTGGGTCAACTGCCTGACCCTCGCTTTCGCCGAGTGCTGTGGCTGGGCATCGGGCTGACCATCGCACTGCTGGTGGCAGTTTATGCCGGCCTGTTACTGCTGATTGATGCGACCGCATCGGGCCCGCTGACCCTGCCTTGGATTGGCCAGATCACCTGGATCGGTGATCTGCTGGGCTGGGGCTCGCTCGGACTGATGCTTTTGCTGTCGATCTTTCTGATGATCCCAGTCGCCTCGGCCATCACGTCATTCTTTCTGGACGACGTGGCCGACGCGGTCGAGACAAAGTTCTACCCCGCCCTACCCCCTGCACCGCACACAACGCTTTGGGACGGGTTGCGCGATACGGTCAGCTTTTTGGGCTTGATGCTGATCGCGAACCTGCTGGCCTTTGTCGCCTACGCTCTTTTTCCGCCCTTCGCTCCGTTGATCTTCTACGCGATGAACGGGTTTCTGCTGGGCCGCGAATACTTTCAGGTAGCCGCAATGCGCCGAGAGGGCCGCGCGGGAGCCAAGGCACTGCGCCGCCAGCACGGCTGGACTATCTGGGTCGCCGGCGTGCTGATGGCTGTCCCGCTATCGGTGCCGCTTCTGAACCTGTTTGTGCCTATCTTAGGTGCCGCGACGTTCACGCACCTTTATCACCGCCTCAAGACCCCGAAAGCGGCTGCTGAGCGGACGGCATCCGGTTGAACCAATCCAGATCGCGTACGCTGATCGCACCTGACAGAATAATCGTCGCAAAGATGATCCAGATACCAATCGCCCAGATCGTCGTTATCTTGGCCTTTCTCTTGAGCTGAGGGTCCGCCGGGGCCGATTTATGCGTCCCGGGCACGACATGCCCGTCCTCGCCCTGAGTGACCATCCGCAGGGGCAGCACGATTAAAAAGATCATCCACCAGATCACGGCGAACATCACGATGGCTGATGTGATACCCATATTCTCTTACCTTTCGCAGGACGCGCCTGCTTTCTTCTGGTTCAAAATTCCTCCACCGGAGGCATCGACTTTTCGTAAAAAGCCGGAAAACTCAGACCTCTTCCAGCTCGACCAGCGTGCCGTTAAAGTCCTTGGGATGCAGGAACAGGACTGGCTTACCATGGGCCCCAATCTTGGGCGTGCCGTCCCCCAGCACCCGTGCACCACTGGCGATCAGCCGGTCGCGGGCTGCCAGCAGATCGTCCACTTCGTAACAGATGTGGTGAATGCCGCCTGCAGGGTTCTTTTCCAAAAACTTCGCAATCGGAGAGTCCTTCCCGAGCGGGTAGAGCAGTTCAATCTTGGTTTTTGGCAAAGTGATAAAGATCACCGTGACACCGTGGTCTGGCTGGTCCAGTGGAGGGCCAACATCGGCACCCAACGCACCGCGATACTGCGCTGCCGCGGCATCCAGATCCGGCACAGCAATGGCGACATGGTTCAGGCGTCCGATCATGGCGTTCCCTCCCTTGGGGTTTTGCAACTTATGGCCCGCGCGCGTTGGAATGCCAACAAAGGCACTTGGTCGCATGCGCATTAACCCCGTCTTTACGTTGCTGTGGTGTTCTAGGGATGACCGAAACGCTAATCGGGACCGCAGACCGATGGACAATCTTTACGACTTCATAACCACCCGCGCGCCTACCGCGCAACGGCCCCTGCTGCGCCTGACATTGCTGGTCGTCGAATACAGCCGCTTTGCCTGTGGAGCGGTGACGCATCGGGCCAGCGTCGTCAGGGCGTTATGGCGCAGCACATCTGCCTGATCACGGTTGTTCTGGCGCACAGCCTCTTTGGTCGCATCCTCCTGGTCGGTGCCACGCGCGTCGCGGAGCACTTTGTTGGTTGCCTCGATATGTACCAGCTTTGGGGTCGCCCCCTACTACCCCACGATAGGCATCAGGGCTGCCGCCTCATCGGGGCCGCCCAAGTAAATCAACATGCTT
>CAWUXN010000311.1:0-6071 GCA_963926415.1 uncultured Loktanella sp. | reverse complement strand
CAGCCATGATCTCTTTCTGGCCTTCGACTATGTCCTTCTTCTCCGCCTCAAGACGCTCATACCGCTCAATAAACTGGCGCAACTCTTCGCCGGCGACGTTCTCGGTCTGGATGTTAGTGGCGGTGTCGGACATCGGGTTGCTCCTGCGCGGTAATTGGTCGAGCCCTGTTCCTAGCGGCTGACCCGGCCCCTTGCAAGGCACCGCCTGACGCGGTAGCGGAACAGCGCAACAAACGGGGGCATGGGCGAATGACCTATCTGATCTGGGCCGGGACCGTGGTGTCCGTGCTGGGCCTGTGCGGCGTAATATATTCGGTGGTGGCCGTCATGCGCGCCAAACGCGGCGGATTGGACGATGCAGCGCTGCGCGCGCAGATCGCCAAGCAAATGCCCGTGAACCTTGCGTCCTTCTTCTCGGCGATGCTGGGCCTAATGATGGTCGTCGTGGGCATCCTGCTTAGTTGAATTAGCTAAAGCGCAGCGGCCATATCCAGCAGCGCCAGCGCGCGCGGCTCTGCTACGGTATAGAGCATGATCCGCGCATCCACGTCGCTGCGATAGCAGCTGACCAGCCCGTCATTGCGCATCTGCAGCCGTTACAGCGACACAGCTGGCTGTGTCGCGCCCACCATGTCCTGTAATGCGCTGACCGATTGCGGCCCCCCGCGCAGCGCCGTCAACAGGCGCAGGCGCATCGGGTTGGCCAAACGTTTCAGCACCGCCGCGGCCCGATCCATGGTCTCCCATTCGGTCTGCGTCATGCGGTGCCTTGTGATGGGGTGATGATCGGGCCTTGCGGCTGCGGAGCGAATGCCCAAATGGCAACGCTTAGTGCTTAAGGATAAACGGCTTTGCGCTAAAGGAAAAGGAACGAGAAGATGCCAATAGACTGGGTCATGGGATAGATCAGCGGGCTGCTAATCGGCGGCGCTGCTGGTGAACGGCCGGATCATGGGGGCGTCTGGCGCTGATAGCGGGCCTTGTGCTGTTGCCCGGCATCACCGCTCTGGCCATGGGCGGCGAACAGACGCATCTGACATCCAACACGGGCCTGGTCATTGTCTCTGGCGTCAGCAAGCGGCTGGCCAATGGCTGCACCAGCGGGCACGGCGTCTGCGGTACCTGCCGGCTCAGCCTGCGGGGCATCGTCACCATATTGATTTACATCGGCGCAGGGGCCGCGACCAGCGCCGCCCTGCGCGGCATTGTCGGGGTCTGTGATGCGCAAGGTTGTCAGAATTACCGTAGGCGACCTGTTTGGCACCGGGCTTATACTTTCGGGCATGACCGACACGGCCAAGGCGCAGGGATTCCTTGAAATTATTGGCGATTGAGACGTGACGCTGGCCTTTGTTATGGGCGTTGCTACACTGCCTATGACTCTAGCGTGGCGCTGGACCGTAGGGTGTCGCCCCATAATGGTAGGGCAGCTTCCCATGCAGCCGGACACGCGGCTGATTGCCGTATCGGTCCTATTCGGGATGGGCTGGGCGCTGGTCAGGCTGTGCCTCGGCCTGGCTATGGCAGGAATGTTCTGGGGCGGCCTTGGCGGTATCGTTTTTGTCGCTGCGATGATCGCGGGCATAATTGCCGCCCCTGCCTTTGCCAAGCGTCTGGACGCGGGCCGGACGGCGCGTTAATCCTACGCCATGGATATACGCCCAATCACCCCCGCCTATGCGTCCAGCCCCCAGATCGACCCTGCCGATGCAGGCACGATCAAGGCGGCGGGCTTTGACACAGTAATTTGCAACCGCCCCGATGCAGAGGTCCCACCAAGCCATCAGGCTGACACGATCCGCGCCGCGATTGAGGCTGAGGGTATGACCTTCGTCAACAACCCAGTCACGCATCAAGGCCTGAACCCCGACATGGTTACCCTGCAGGCGCAGGCCGCCGCTGGCGGCAAGACGCTGGCCTATTGCGCCTCTGGCACACGCTCGACCATTGTCTGGGCCTTGGGCCAAGCTGGCACGCTGAGCCCGGAAGAGATTATCGCCGCGGCAGCGCAGGGCGGTTACGACATCAGCGGTCTGCGCGACCGTCTTGGCTAAGGCCCTTGGTGTGGACCCGGCACACCAGGTCCACAAAAAGCTGACATCAAAGCGGCAGGGCTGCAGCGGACCAGTTAGGTTCTGCGTCGTAATCAGCTTCGAACTGAGTGGCCTGACCGTCCCCAGCGTGGGTGCGGATCGTGCGATTTGGCAGTGCTGTCGCCAGAAGCGGCAGCGCCAGCAGCATCCCCTGCCGGTCCGGCCCGCCGCAATCCAAGGTCATCCGCATCACCCGATAGGTGCGGTCGGTCAGATCAAAACTGGCGGCCCGGCAACTGTCGAACCGCTTGCCCAACCCCACCAGCCGCGTCCAGCGTCAAGCGAGGTGCGAGCTGTCGTCTCTTCCAGCTCGTCAAGGATGGCGTGCAGCACGGGCTGCACCAACGTCCCTTCGGTCCGGGTGATAGGGCGGTTGCGGGGCCGGCGACGCTGATCTTGCCGGTTTTCATCACCTCGATCGTGGCGGGACAAAGACTGCATCGCAGGCCAGCAGGCCGCAGATTGCACCGTCACGCGTCGGCGACAACAACAGCAGCAGCAGATCATCTGATGCTTCGGTTAGTAACACATCCAGCGGTAAGGCCTGTTCCGCCACGCTGCCAACATTGATCGGCAGCCCGGTACTAGTCTGCGCGCCGCGGGCCAACGCCAGCCGCGCCGCACGCGATGCGGTCAGCGGCACATCAGGTGCATCCAGTTGCTGCCGAGGGACCATGCGCTGCAGCACGCCGGTTCCCGTCGCTGTTGTCATTGCCATCCTCACTGTCAGGCCCACGCTAAACAGCGGGCTGACCCAGATGTCGCGCAATTTGGTTTCCGCAACCTTAAGGCGTGGCGGACACAGCAACCTCTTTTGCAGCGGATGGCGCAATCGCAGGCAATGTCACCCGAAAGCAGGTGCCCGCTTGATCTGGCACATAGGCCACATCGCCGCCTAGACGGGTCATGATCTCTTTACTGATGGCAAGTCCCAGCCCTGCGCCCCCGGCCCGCGACGAATCGCCCAAGCGAGAGAATTTTTCAAAGATCACCTCGCGGTCCGGAGCGGCGATCCCTCGGCCATTGTCGATGAAATCAACAACCTGCCGTCCGTTGATGTGGTGGCACAGGACACGCAGTTCTGGCACCGGAGCGCTGCAGTATTTCGCGGCATTTGCGATCAGGTTGATAAAGACTTGGCACAACCGGTCCAGATCGGTTTCCAGCCACAGCGGATGCGACGCGCCGCTTCGGTCGATCCGCAGCGCGCCGGGAGCGTGTCCGGCAGCATCAACGGCACGGTCCAGCAGGTCGGATAGCAGCCCGTGCTGCATATGGAGGGTCACCTGCCCGTTTTCCAGCACGGACAGGTCCAGCAGATCGTCCAGCAGGCGCGTCAGGCGCAGCGCCTCTGCATTGATGATCCCGGCCATGCGGGCAGTGTCCCGCGGTTCGATATTGCCCATGCGCAAAATGTCCGAAAATGACCGGATTGACGTCATGGGCGTGCGCAGCTCATGGCTGATCTGGGACAGAAAGGCGTCCTTTTGCTCCGACAGGGACATCAGCTTGACGTTCGCCTCGCGCAGGGCGCGGGCGGTGCGTTCCTGTTCGGCAGATTTGGTCTGTAACCGGTTGGAATATTCCAGAATTTGCGCAGTTTCATCCGCCAGCGCGATCAGGTCATCGACCGTCACCGCCGCGCCCTGCGTCAGCTGCGCGATCATCGCATGGGCCGTCGCCGCCCCGACAGAGCCCGCGAGTTCCCGCTCGAGCCCCGCAACAAAGGAGGGGGTCACATCCGGCAGAGTGTCCGCCTTGCCCTGCCGCGCCGCAGCACGGGCAAAGATCGCCTGCGAATGCGTCGCGCCAAGGATGCGCTGGGACATGATTAGCAGATCCTCTGCCGTGGCGGCAGAGCGGGTCCAGGCGGGGCCGCTGGGTGAATGGTCAAAGACGTTAACAAATTGGGCACCTTGCAGCCGTTCCAGCGGCTTGGGAAACGACAGGACCGACCCGGCAAAGAACAGCCATGTGTTCAAAAGCAAGGACCAGAACAGCCCGTGCAATACCGGATCAACGCCAGTTATACCGAACAGCGCCTCTGGCCGCAGCCACGTCAGGCCAAAGGGGCCGTTTGCCAGCACAGATGCGCTCAGGATTGCGCCCTCGCCAAAGCTGGGCAGGAACAGGCACCAGACCCAGACGGAAAAGCCAGAGGTCAGCCCAAGGATCGCCCCGGTGCGCGTCGCCCCGCGCCAAAATATCCCGCCCATCATGGCGGGCAGAACCTGCACGACGCCGGAAAACGACACCAGACCTATCGCCGCCAGCGCGGCCCCGCCGCCCGACAGGCGAAAATACAGATAGCCCAGCGCTAGCACACCGCCGATTGACAGCCGCCGCGCCAGCACGACGACTTGCCGCACATCGCCAGACATAATCGCGCCGGGAGTCGTCCCTGCACGCATCCAAAGCGGCAAGACGATATGGTTCGACACCATCGTCGACAGCGCAATCGTCGCAACGATCACCATAGATGTAGCGGACGAAAATCCGCCCAGAAAGGACAGTGTCGCAAGCCCCTGCTGCCCTTGGCTTAGCGGCAGGGTCAGCACGAAAAGGTCGGGATTGGCCCCCACCGGCATGACCCGCAAGCCGACGACGGCAATGGGAATGACGAATAGGCTCATCAACAACAGATACAGTGGAAAGGCCCAGCTGGCGGTCTGCAAATGCCGCTCGTCAGCGTTCTCGACCACCAGCACCTGAAACATGCGCGGCAGGCACAGGAAGGCGGCGGCAGACAGGAAAATCAGTGCGGCCCAGCGGCTGCCCGATTGGGTCCAATCGGCGATGGGCGATGCCTCGATCTCAGCCAGCATGGCGACAGCACCGTCCGACAGGCCCCAGACGACAAAAATGCCGACGGCCAGAAGGGCGACCAGCTTGACGACAGCCTCGACTGCGATGGCGATGACGACGCCGTGGTGCCGTTCGTTCGCGTCCAAATTTCGCGTGCCGAAAAGGACGGTAAAAAAGCACAGGCCAATGGCGATCCAGACGGCCGCGCGGTTAAGCTCCACGTCGCCCCAGTCCTGCCCGCCGGCGCGTGCAAAGACCTGAAACGACTGAGTCACAGACTGCAATTGCAGCGCAATATAAGGCGTCGCCGCGATGACCGCCATGATCGTCACGATGACACCAAGGGTCGTGGACTTGCCGAATCGGGAGGAGATCAGGTCAGCAATCGACGTGATCCGCTGCATCCGGCCGATCCGCACCAGCCGCCGCAGGACCCACCACCAGCCCACAACGACAAGGGTCGGACCAAGGTAGATGGTCACAAACTCCAGCCCCGACCGCGCTGCGTATCCGACGGCACCATAGAATGTCCATGCGGTGCAATAGATCGACAGTGACAGGGTATAAACGATGGGCAAACGCAGCCAGCCGCCCTGCCCGCGTGCGGCGCGGCGCTCGGCGGCGAAGGCGACGAAAAATAGGAATGCCACATAGGCCAGCGCGATGGCGATCAGCTGGTTGAACGACATCATGGCGCGGTACCTGGATCAATGGCCGCGCTATCGTCGGGGCGCAGTTTGCGGGCGATCAGCGCGGTCAGCACGATCAGGACCATCCACCCGGAAAAGACAAAGACGACGGCAGCGGCCATGCCACCCGTCTGCCCCGGTCCTCGCTGCCACAACAGCGGAACAAGCCAGATCACGGCCCCCAGCACCGGCAGCATCCGCGCAGCATCGCGCAGGCGCCGCTGGCGATAGCTGTCACGCGCCAGAAACAAACTGGGTTTGACTGGCAAGCGCGGCGGCAGATCAGGCAGGCCTGTCACGGGGCACATCATCGCCGATCAGAGCGCGCACCTGGGCGCAGATCTCAGCGTTGGAAAAGGGTTTGGTCATGAAGACATCCGCGCCCAGCCGGATGGCCAGTTCGCGGTCCTTGGCTTGTCCGCGCGCGGTCAGCATCAGGACAGGCAAGTTCGACGTGACGGGATCGGCGCGCAGCTCGCGCAGG
>CAWUXN010000310.1:0-3746 GCA_963926415.1 uncultured Loktanella sp. | reverse complement strand
AGGCGTTCCAGCGAAAACCGGCGGTATCCTCGTGTGATTTAGCCAGCAGGGCACCGGTGACTTGCTGAAACCGGACCTGCAGGCGCTGGGCCTCTGGCGTTTGCGGGTCCACGATGCAATCGGTCAAAAGCCGCACTACATTGTCCGTGCGCAAATCGCGAGCGGCCTCATTGGCGACGCTTTGCATCAGAGCAAGATCCTCTGGCCGGTTCGCGCTGCTGGCTAGATAGGTGCGATAGCGAGGAAAGGCGACAAGCAGGGCGATCACCGCCTCGCGTAGTGCTTCTTGCCCTTGTTCGTCACCCGCGGCGCGGGCGGCAGCGTCGGCAATCGCAATCATCTGCTGCAGTTCTGCCGCCAAGTCCTGACGCAGAACCTCGTGCTTGGCTGTCATCAGGGCATCGTGAAAACTGCCCTTGCGTCTGGTCTGGTCCTGCCATGCCGCAAGCAGCTGGGCGTGGCCGTCACCGTCCGCCAGTAGACGCGCAATCTGGCGCGCGGCCTCGTAACCTGTTGTACCTGCAAGGCCCCAATCCGGCAGCTCTTCGTCGCCCGTCAGGATCTTTTCGACCCAAACCGGTGTGTCGCCAACGTGTGACTTCAGCTTTTCCAGATACGCGCAGGGATCGGCCAGCCCGTCGATGTGATCCAGTCGGAGCCCCTGCACCAGCCCCGCATTGATCAGCTGAAACGTCTTACGATGCATATCGTCAAAGACGACATCATCCTCGACCCGCATCCCTATCAGGCCAGTGACGTTGAAAAACCGCCGGTGCGTGATGCTGTCGCGTTCGCGCTGCCACGGCGTCAGCCGCCAGACCTGCGCATCGTGTAGGTCCGCCAGATCAACGTGATCTGTCACGCTGGTGGGGTTAAGCGGAATTGCCAGATCGCAAACGCGCAAGACGGGGCCGTCCTGCTCTTGGGCCAGGCTGACTTTGCCGTCATTCAGCAACGCCTCGAAGCTGTCGGTCAGGAAGGGCAGCAGCAGCCGTTCGGACCAGTCGATGTCAAAGTGCGGGGCAAAGGTGCTGCCCGGGCCATAGCGCAACACGTTGCGCAGCCATGGGTTTTCTAGCGAAAACGCCGTATGATTTGGGACGATGTCGATAACGATCCCGATCCCGGCAACTTTTGCGGCCGTGGCGAGCTTTGCAAACCCAGCATCGCCGCCCAGAGCCGGTTCGATCACGTTGGGATCGATCACATCATAGCCGTGGGTCGATCCGGTCTGCGCCAGATAGATCGGGGACAGATAAAGGTGGCTGATACCGTTCACCGTCAGATGCGGCAGATAGCGTTCTGCGGCCGCAAAATCGACGCCTTCACGCAGCTGCAGGCGATAGGTGGCGGTAAATGGAATCATGTGCGGTTAATCCACGTGTAAAATGCGAAATCATCCTGCGGTGATCCAAGATGTAGATGTGTGTCGGCGTCTGGCCAATTGTCCGTGCTGATAGACTGGCCCAGTTGAATGACGCTGTTCAGTCGCCCTGTGTTGAAATCCCATGTCACGCTGAGTGCCTTCGGCCCGATGATCCGCGCATGTGCCGAGGTCAGTCCGCTGTGCAGCAACGGCAGCACGACAGCGCGCCGCCAAGTCAAAAGCCGCGCGGTCAAATCGCGCCAATCCGCGGTGTCAGGGGACGGTGCGTCATAGGGGCGGGCGGCGTGAAATGTGCGTTCATCGAGCGGGTCGGGCAGGTTGCCATCAAAACCGCTAAAGGCAGAAAACTCTGACAGGCGTCCCTTGCGGACGGCATCAGCCAGATCACCGGTGAAGTCGCAGAAGAACGGAAAGGGTGTGCGGGCACCGATCTCTTCTCCTTGGAACAGCATCGGAACGAAGGGCGATGTCAGCAGCATGGAATGTGCCACCTGCATCGCGGCAGGTGACGACAGCGCAATCAGGCGATCGCCAAGGGCGCGGTTGCCGATCTGATCGTGGGTTTGGTTCGCGTTCACAAAGGCCTGTGGCGGAAGGTGCCCACTGGGCGCTCCGCGCGGTGCTGCGCCAGCGTCTTGCCCGGCGCGCCGCTGACCCTGATCGACATGGCCTTCGGTCAGGGCTGTGGCCAGATCGCGGATCGGGTCAACGGCAAAGGGGGCATAGTAGCCTTCATCCTCGCCGGTCAGCAGGCAATGCAGGCTGTGGTGATAATCGTCGTTCCATTGCGAATCCGTAACGCCCGCCTCGCGGTGGTGGGGCAGATTGCGCTCGTCCTCGGCAATCAGATGCAGCGGACGGGGCAGACCAAGGGCGCGCAGGCGGTCAGACAGCTCCTCTAGAAACGCGGGGGTAGAGGTGTCTTGGATCTGGTGCACGGCATCCAGCCGCAGCCCATCAACGCCGAAATCGCGGATCCACATGACCGCGTTCTGGATAAAGAATTCACGCACGGGTTTTTGGGTGAAATCAATCGCCGGACCCCAAGGTGTCGTGCGGTCCGCGTCAAAGAACGCCGGGCAGATGCCGCCTAGATAGGCTCCCTCTGGCCCGAAATGATTGTAGACGACGTCAAGGATCACGGACATGCCCAGCCGGTGAGCCGTATCAACGAACCGCGCGAAGTCGGCAGGCGACCCATAGGCGGGATGCACAGCGTAGGGCAGCACGCCATCATAGCCCCAGCCGCGATTCCCGGCGAATTGGGCAATCGGCATCACCTCGGCCGTGTTGATGCCAAGGTTTGCCAGATCGGGCAGCTTTTCAGCGGCGGCCGCAAATGTGCCGGCCTTGGTAAAGGTGCCTATGTGGATTTCACTGATCACACTGTCGCGCCAGTCTTGGCCGGTCCAAGCGGTGTCCGCTTGCGGCAATATGGTCAGCAGGGAAGGGGCGTGCACATCGCCGCTTTGCTGCCGGGCCGCTGGATCAGGTACGCGGGTGCCATCAACGTCAAACAGGTATGCGGCCCCCGCAGGTGCCGCGACCTGACCTCGAAATGTGCCGTCAGCGCTGAGTGTCAGAGGAATGACCTTGTCATCGAGAACGACACTGACGGCCTTCGCGGACGGCGACCACAGGGCCGCAGTCCAAGTTGCAGCCCCGTTCGGTAGCAGGCCCCAATGTTGCGATGCCGTCATGTCCATGCCCTGATTCCTGCCGTGTCTTTCCCTCTTCACGAACTCGTGATGATCGCCGCAGTTCCGCATATGTTTGATACTGCGCCCCTTGCGCCCTAGCTTGCAAGAGCCCGGTCAACGGCGCTGACCGAAGGACTTACCCCGATGTCGCCAAATGTCATGCCAAAGGTGCGCAGCAGCCTTGCCACTTGGGCTGGCTTTGCCGCGATGTGTCTGGGAATGTTCAAGGCCATTCTGGATGTGCAGATCGTTGTGACGTCCCTGCCGGATATTCAGGGCGCGCTGGGCATTCCGCCCGAGCAAATGAGCTGGGTGCAGACGGCCTATCTGATCGCCGAGGTGATCGCGATACCGCTGACCGGCTAGCTGATGAGGGCATTGTCGTTGCGCTGGTTGTTTTTTATTGCGACGACGGTTCTCACCATTGCCTCTGTCGGTTGCGCGGCGTCGCAGGGGTTTAAGGGCCTGATCGCATGGCGCGTGCTACAAGTTTTGGCGGGTGGCACGCTGATTTTGGCGATCTTTGCGGCCGTGTTCCTGCTGTTTCCGCCTTACAGGCAAGGTTTGGCGGCAACGCTGGCGGGGGTTGTCTTCGTGCTGGCCCCGACGGTTGGGCCGATCATTGTGGGGTGGATCACATCGACCTATTCTTGGCACTG
>CAWUXN010000309.1:0-7697 GCA_963926415.1 uncultured Loktanella sp. | reverse complement strand
GTCGATTTGCCAGAGCCAGAGAAGCCGGTGAAGAACACGGTAAAGCCCTGCTTGTTACGCGCGGGGCGAGTACGGCGCAGCTCTGTCACGACCTGCGGGAAAGAGAACCACTTGGGGATTTCGAGACCTTCGGCCAGACGGCGGCGCAGTTCGGTGCCAGAAATGTCCAGCACGGTGCCACCCTCGGGGACCTCGTCCGCAGGATAGTATTGCGCCTTTTCCTGCACATAAACCATGTGCTTGAAGTCGACCATTTCGAGGCCAATCTCTGCTTCATACTTTTTGAACAGTTCCTGCGCATCGTAGGGACCGTAGAAGTCCTTGCCTGCGCTGTTTTTGCCAGGACCAGCATGGTCGCGGCCGACGATGAAGTGGCTGCAGCCGTGGTTCGCGCGGATCAGACCGTGCCAGACGGCTTCACGTGGGCCAGCCATACGCATGGCTAGGTTCAGCAGCGACATGGCAGTCGTGGACGCAGGGTACTGGTCCAGAACGGCCTCGTAGCAGCGCACGCGGGTAAAGTGATCGACGTCGCCCGGCTTGGTCATGCCAACGACGGGGTGGATCAGCAGGTTGGCCTGCGCTTCTTTTGCGGCGCGGAACGTCAGTTCCTGGTGCGCGCGGTGCAGCGGATTACGGGTCTGGAAGGCCACGACCTTGCGCCAGCCCAGCTTGCGGAACAGGGCGCGCAGCTCGTTCGGGGTATCGCGCTTGGACCGGAAATCATAATGCACGGGTTGCTGGATGCCGGTGACCGGGCCGCCCAGATACACACCGCCAGCGGTGTTGTGCAGATAGTTCACGGCCGGGTGGGCACTGTCGTCAGCGCCGAAGACCTTCTCGGCCTCCAGCTGCTTGTTCGGCACCCACTTGTCGGTAACAGTCATAGTGGCGAGGATCACGCCTTCCTGGTCGCGCAGGGCGATGTCGGAGCCAATCTCGATGGTGTCGGCAAACTTTTGCGACACATCCAGGTTGATCGGAATCGGCCACAACTTGCCATCGGCAAGGCGCATATCGGATACGACAGAATCGTAATCTGCCTCGGGCAGGAACCCTTTCAGCGGGTAGAAGCCGCCGTTCATCAAAAGCTCCAGATCGCAGATCTGACGCGAAGTCAGGTCGTGACTGATCAGCTCGCCCGCCTCTTGCTTCAGCTTTTGCGCGCTGTCCGGAGAGACATATAGTTCAGGGATCGGCGTGAGATTCTGAGGCATGAGCAGACCTATAAAAATATCGTTGTAATCGAGGTAGGTCCGGAACACGGTTTTCCGGCAAGAGCAAGGCATATGCGGGGTTCGATCAAGGATTGTGGATATTGGGCATCAGAACGCAGGCATGACATTTACCCAATTGTACCTGCGCTTTATGATACGGCGGTTTGGGCCGCAACGACACCAAAGTTTGCGGTGCCCGACGCCTCACCGGCGGGGCAGGTATTTTGAACCAGAAGAAAATGCGCACAAAGGCCGGGTGCTGGGGGGGTGGCTGGAATTGGATCGCGGATTACGGCGTTTCAGACGGCCATAAGAGAGCGGCCCCCCGTAGGGGCAGGCCGCTTAGATATTATTCGACAGGCTCTTTAGCGCCATAGCCAAGGGGCAGCGTGACGTCACTGCGTTCGGCATCGCCTTGTTCAGCAAGAAAGCGTTCCGCGTCCAGTGCCGCCATGCAGCCCATACCAGCCGAGGTGACAGCCTGACGGTAGATGTGATCCGTCAAATCGCCCGCCGCAAAGACGCCCGGGATCGCGGTGCGGGTGCTGCCCGTTTCCACTTTAACGTAGCCGC
The DNA here is from genome assembly GCA_963926415.1 of uncultured Loktanella sp. Lineage (GTDB taxonomy): Bacteria > Pseudomonadota > Alphaproteobacteria > Rhodobacterales > Rhodobacteraceae > Loktanella. The sequence goes on along the minus strand of CAWUXN010000309.1, from coordinate 5,907 downwards.
CATTGTGCAATTCCAGCTGATCCTTGACCAGTTCGGACGCGGGCGCGTGGCCGATTGCGATGAACAGACCCTTTGCGGGGATCTCGGTGATCTCTCCGGTCTCGACGTGCTTTACGCGCACAGCCTCGACGCCCAGTGGGTCCGTGGTACCGACGACTTCTTCTACCGCGTGATGCCACAACGTGACAATCTTGGGGTTCTTCATCAGACGATCCTGCAGGATCTTTTCGGCGCGCAGCGTGTCGCGGCGATGCACCAGCGTGACCTTGCTGGCGAAGTTTGTCAGGAACAGGGCCTCTTCCACAGCCGTATTGCCGCCCCCGACGACTACGATTTCCTGGCCGCGATAGAAAAAGCCATCACAGGTCGCGCAGGCGCTGACGCCGAAGCCTTTGAACTTTTCCTCGGACGGCAGGCCCAGCCATTTGGCGCGGGCACCGGTGGCCAGAATGATGGCATCCGCCGTCACAACCGCACCGCTGTCGCAGGTCGCGGTGAAGGGCCGCGTCGACAAAACCAGGGATGTCACGATGTCATGCACGATATTCGTGCCCATCGCGCGGGCGTGTGCTTCCATCCGGACCATCAGGTCGGGGCCCTGCACTTCGGTATCGCCGGGCCAGTTTTCGACCTCAGTCGTGGTGGTCAGCTGGCCACCCGGCTCGATCCCCTGGATGAGCATAGGTTCCAGCATGGCGCGGCTAGCATAGACGCCTGCTGTATATCCGGCGGGCCCAGAGCCGATGATCAAGACCTTGGTGTGTGTAGTGCGATCCGACATGGGATGCCTCCTGGTGGCTTTGATATGCATATAGCCGCGCGCGCGCGTCGTGAAAACCCACTGCGCATTGTCGGTTGTTGCGCAAGATTGTTATATTATTGCGCCCGCCGCGGCGACCGCGTATGAATTGCGAAATTCGAAAGAGGACGAAAACCATGCCAGGTGCCAAACTCGACGAGATTGACCGCATGATTCTTGCCGAATTGCAGGCTGACGGGCGCATGACCAACGTCGAGCTGGCCAAGCGGGTGGGAATTAGCGCGCCGCCTTGTCTGCGCCGTGTGCGCACACTGGAAGATCAGGGTTACATCCGCGGCTATCACGCCGACATCGACCCGCGCGAGCTGGGGTTCGAAGTTCAGGTTTTCGCCATGGTCGGACTAGTCAGTCAGGCAGAGGTGGACCTGAGCGCCTTTGAAGGGCGCTGCAAAGGTTGGTCGCTGGTCCGCGAATGCCACATGCTGAACGGCGAGGTTGATTTCATCCTCAAATGCGTCGCCCCCGACCTGCGGTCCTTTCAGCGGTTCCTGACCGAAGAACTGACCAGCGCGCCCAACGTGGCCAGCGTCAAGACGTCGCTGGTGATCCGAGGTGCCAAGGATGAACCAGGCGTCCCCTTTGATGTGCTCGAAGCGCGGCTGGCCAAAGAGGCCTAGGTGTTTGATCCCACGGCTTGATGGTGTGATCCTTCTCAGGAATGGAGGGAAGCATAATGGGACAAGTTCGTCACGGCAGCGCGACGACCACGCACGCGGTCAGAGCAGCAATACAGCGATCGCAGGCTTCGCTCGCGCAGTTGAGCAGGGAGTTGTGCATCAATCCAGTTCTCAAGCCAGTCGCAAAGCGTCTCAAAGAGCGCGGAAAGGCACACAAACTCGTCATTATCGCAATCGCACGAAGGCTGGTCATAATCGCCAATGCCATCATCAAAACCGGCACACCTTGGCAGATTCATTCCACTGAATAGACACAGTTGCTAGCCCACCACGGGTTCCAGTACCCATTCGCGCGCCTCTGGATATTTGTCGGCATCGAAATACTTAACCTTGGCCGCCAGAATACGCTTGCCGACAAGCTCTACCGCGCGCTGCCAAGTGGACGTGCCAACCATCGCGATACGCTTTGCTTGACCGGCGTGGGCCATGACCGTGTGCAGATGCGCCGCCATTGCGGCCGGGCCCTGCCAGCCATCAAATTCACGCAGATCCAGCAGCAGGCGGAATTCTTCGCCTTGCGTCACATGGGCGGCTAGCGCCTCGTTCGCACGAGTGTAGGCATCCGGATCTAGTTCGCCAAGCAGGCGTAGTTCCATCGTGCCGGGGGCCAGTTCGGCGGCGTGGATCGTACCAAGAGATTCGCGCAGCCACAGACGCGCAGCATCAACGTCGGCATGGGCAAAGACCTGAACCGGGCACGGCATTAGTGGCGCAAAGGCGCGAGACGCCGCCCGGAAAAATCCCACATCCGTGGCCACGGCGATACGGTCGAAACCGCGCCAATGCGACAGCCCCATTTTGGAATCAGCCCATACTGCACCTGCATCCATACCGCTAAGGTCGCCGTCGACGATGACAAGCATGCGGATGTGGTCCGACGTTGAAAACGCCTGCTCTAGCGCGGGGGCGAGCGATTGCTCATAGTCCGCCTGCGTCAGACGGCCGGAGAGGCGGCATTCCAACATACCGGGCGTGGTGGTGGGTTTGATTGTGATCATCTGGCTGCTCCCATGCATCATTCAGGCTGGGCTGCATGGCCCGGCCGTCTACCATTATTTTAGGGGCAAAGCCGCCGGCCCACGTTGATCTGCGTCAAGCGGCGCTGAACAAGTCCCAATCGCACAGGGCGATGCGCGGATGCAGCAACGGGCCAAAGTCCGACAGCGCCGCCTTGTGCGGAAACAGCGACAGCAGCGCCGCCGCCACATCGCTGCGCAGGTTCAGGACATGTGGCAAGCCGGGGTGCAAGGTTTCCACCTCGCCCCCGTTGACGCTGATACTGGCATGATCCGCAAAGCCAAGCTGATAGGCGTGCACCAGCGCAATGGGTTGCACCGCCACGACGCTGCAGTGATCAAAAAAGTCCCGCGCAGGCACGAATGCGATGTTGTCGCTGGTCAAGCGCTGGGTGCCGAGGGCAAGGTGGGCGTTACGTGCGGTCGGGCGCAACGCCTGATTCTGCGCGGGGCGGGACAGGCCCATCACCTCTGCCGTAATGCGGACCATAGCGCCGATATCGGCACGGGTCTGCGTGCTGCGTGGTACGATCAGCATTTGCCCGCGCCATTGCAGGACCTGCATCCCGTGGCTGGCCGTTAAAACCCGGTCGCCGGGCCAAAGGTCTTCGATCGCGCGCGGACAGGTATCGGCTTTTAGGATCGCGCCGTGACCAATTTCACCAAAGCAATCTTCTAAAGCCGGAATAGGTGGCGCGCGACGCGGAGCCGGATCACATCATGACATCGGTCAGCCGCTTATCGCGGCCAGGCTGGAAACATGAAAAACCCGCGCGGCCAGAGGGATGAACCGCGCGGGACAGTCGGACCACAGGCAGGGAAAACCTGCGGCCGGGGGGGAAGGGGAGTGTCAGCCTGCGAGGCTGATGCCTGCGGGCATCGGGGGCAAGGTGACCTTGACCTTGCGCACTTCGTTGTCCAGGTGTTGGGAAATCACGGCCTGACGGCGCAGGCCGCGCTCCCAAGGTTTCTTGGTGGTGCAGGCCTCAGCCTCGGAAATCATGCTGGTCATCCATCGCTTTTGCGTTGTCATGGGGTAGTCCTCTGAGTGTTTGTGTGGCTGCAAGCACTGCAGCTGATGGGACCACTGTCACCCCCGGCGGAGGCAGAATTTAGGCCATTCCTCAGATTTTAGTTTAAAATTTCAGAGCTACTCCTTGCGAATGGGGTGGCATTGTTGCGCCGGTGGAAACGCCATGTTTTTAGGGTGATTGGACGCATATTCAGCACTAATCGCACCGCCAAGGGGCGTATTGTTTAGCAGATCAAGGCAGCATCTGGCCGCAGCCCGCCGCATTTGTGCCCGATTACAGCGAAATCGCAGCGATCAGACGACCATAGTCGGGATCCTTGCCATGCACGCTGCGGCGATAGGAAAAGAATCGCGTGGGATCCGCATATGTGCAATGCCGCGTCCATTCCGCCTGCATTACGCCAGCGCCGCGCAAACGGTGCAAGCCATAAGCGGGCAAATCGAAATGCAGCCGGTCCCCCTGCCCTATGATAAAGAAGCGCGCCGCGCCTTCGTCATGCGTGACAAAGTGGTCGCGGAACTCTGGCCCGACCTCATAGGCGCGTTGGCTGATCGTGGGGCCAATGACGGCGCGAATGTCAGCGGGGCGCGCGCCCAGCGCCTCCATCCCGGCGACGGTGGCGTCGATGACGCCGTTCAGCGCGCCTTGCCATCCAGCGTGGCAGGCCCCAATGACGCGGGCCACCGGGTCGGCAAAGAGGATCGGCTGGCAATCTGCGGTCAACACTGACAGGGCGACTCCCGTCGTGGCGGTGACAAGGCCGTCGGCCTTGGGCTTGTCCACAGGGGCGGCGGTAATGGCGACGACATCGGCGGAATGCACCTGATGTGCCCCAGCCAGCGCATCGTGGTCCACCCCCATCGCCGCCGCAACGCGGCCTCGGTTGATCGCCACGATGTCGGATTGATCGCTACTGCCAAAGCCGCAGTTCAGCCCGGAAAATACACCCGACGACGCACCCCCAACCCGGGTAAAGAACCCGTGTCGCACAGGGTCAAGCAAAGGCGCAGTAATGATGTCCAGTGTCATGCGGTCAGTCCCGGTGGTGGGGTGGCGCTATCGGGGTAAATCCCGATCACCTTGAAGTGGTCGCCCATATCGGTGGGGTGGGTCAAGCGGCGATGTGCGGCGATATGCGCGTCCAGCGCTGGGCCAGACAGCGCAGCGGCCAGAGTTTGCGCACGCTGCGTGATGCCAAGGCGTTCCAGAAACACGCCCTGCGGTGTCAGCCGGGTATGACGCGCAGGGGCGGCGGCGGCGGCCAGCGCTGCAAAATCCACGTGGGCCGTCAGGTCCGCTTGCCCGGGGGCAGCCAACGGATCCGCGACCTTGTGCCCCTGCACCGCCTGAAAGGTATCGCCCAGCGACGTCCAGTCGCCGTAGTCGATGATCAACGCAGCCCCGCCATGCCTTGCGATGCGCGCGCCCAGCGTGGCAGTGATCGGGGCCAGCGCGGGGCAAAGCTCAACCAGATCGCCGTCCCGGGTATCATCCATCCGGTGCACCAGGGCCGCCAGCGGCGCGGCCTCGGTCAGGCCAAAGGCAAGTTGATCGCCTTGCAGGCCAACGACGACCTCTCGCCACCCGCCCCCGTCACGGCGGAACTGGCGGATCGGCAACGCGTCAAAAAACTCGTTGGCGACAAACAGCAGCGGCTGCTCTGGCAATTGATCGACGTGGTCCAGCCAGATCGCCCCCGGCACGCGCGTCGCCTGCGCCGCCCGCAGGGTGGCCGATGCCTCGATCAAATGAACGCGGGCGGCGGCATGAAAGCCCGGCACGCCGCGGGTGGCACGCAGAATATCCGCCATCAGCGTGCCCCGCCCCGGCCCCGCCTCTGCCAGCGTAAAGGGGGCGGGTGCCCCCTGATCCAGCCAGTTCTGCGCCAGACACAGGCCGATCATCTCGCCGAACATCTGACTTATCTCAGGCGATGTGATGAAATCTCCGCCTGCGCCAAAAGGATCGCACGTCGCGTAATAGCCATAAGCCGGGTCCAGCAGGCAGACGACCATGTAATCGGCCAGCGTCATCGGTCCGCTTTGGGCAATCCGCGACCTAAGCTGCGCCGCCAGCGTCACCGGCGGCGCGACAGCACGATCAGGCTGACCCCAAAGATGAACATCGGCAGCGACAGGCATTGTCCCATGGTCAGACCCCAGTTTCCGAAATCCAGCGCCCAGCCTAACGGGTTGCCGGTTCCGCGAAACTGTGCATCCGGCTGGCGCACAAATTCCAGCATGAACCGCACCAGCGCATAGCCTGCACAGAACACGCCGGTCGTCAGCCACGGAAACTTCAGCGCGCCGCGGCGGTAAACTAGGAACAAAAGCACCGCGCCCAGCACAAGACCTTCGAGG
>CAWUXN010000308.1:0-10541 GCA_963926415.1 uncultured Loktanella sp. | reverse complement strand
ATCGACGCCTTCGCCCGTCAACATGTCACGAAACAGATGAGCGACCAGTTCGGGGTGGTGCCCGTCCCAGCCGCCCCATGTGATCATGGTTTTCATCCTGTGAACTTTCAGCTGTTGCCCCGGCGCACGCCGGACAAGCGCGGGGTTGTCGGGGCTGCCTGATGCGGGCGCAGGGCGGGTTCTTGTCGTGCAGGGCGGGTGCCGCGTTTCTGCTTTGGGCGGCGGCCCTGCATGGTGCCCAAGATCAGCGCCAGCGCGATGCGGAGCGAGGTCCAGCCCAGCACAAAGCCTGCGCCTCCTGCTACAACGCCCGCCACGGACAAAGGCAATGCCGGGGAAAAGTCAGACCAAGTGGCCGTGAACGTCGCCGGATCACCAAGGCGCTGCGGCATCGTCATGCGCGCCAACGGCGAGGCCGCGCGCAGGGTTGCAAGGTTATCGGTCAGCACCGCATGGCGGCGAAAGGTCCGGCGCATGTCGGCTTGCCGGTCCTGCAGAAAGGGCGTGCCCGTCAGCTCTGCCAAGGCCTGAGACCGTGTCAGCCCAGCGCGCATTGCCGAGGATTCGAAGTCCGCGACCACAATGTCCAGCGCGTCCACCTGCCCTGCCAGCCGTTGCAGGTATTGTTGCGAGAATGCGGGATACTGCGACAGCACCGCGCCGCCCGCCAATCCGCCGATCAAGGCCAAGACGCGGATCATGCGTTCACCGGATCATCAAGCCACGCGATCACGCGGGCGGCGTCCTGATCAGGTGGGAACACCGGATAATTGACATGCTGGATCAATCCGTCTCGCAAAATCAGGGTGCAGCGTTTCAGCAGCGTCATGCCGTCCACCTCAAATTGAGGCAAGTTCAGCACGCCCATCAGCGCCCCCTGCGCGTCGGAAAGCAGGGAATAAGGTAAATTCAGGCGGGCTGCGGCCTCTTGCTGCCATGCTGTGTCCTGAGTGGACAGACCAAAGAGATATTTGACGCCCCGTGCCCTAAGGTCTTCGGCATGGTCGCGATAGGCGCAGGATTGCGGGGTGCAGCCGCGCGCGCCGGGGGTCGCGTCCCAGTCTGCGGGCAGGTCGCGGTCCGGGCGGCCCGTCATGGGATAGATATAGATGACGCTTCGCCCTGCCAGCGTCGACAAGTCCACCGTTTGCCCGTCCGTGGCGGGCAGCGGCACGGAGGGCATGGCGAGCCCAGGTAAATGGGCAGCGCCGCCGTCATCGCGGGGTGCTGATATTTTGGTCCAGTCGACCTGGGTCAGGGACATGGGTTTTGCCTGTATGCTGCGTCGCGTTTTGAGGGCACTGTGCCGCAAGTCGCGCCGTAGGTCCACTGATCCGTGCAGCAACAGGCGGGATCAGAAAACAAGCCCTGCAAATTCAACGACAAAAGCGGCGCGGGTTACCCCCCGCGCCGCCCTATGCTGGCTTTCGCTCACATGTCATTCCGGGGCGCAGGGGCGTTGTGCCCCTGCCCCGATGGTCAGACGTTCGCGTAAATCTTGATCAGCTTGGCGACAGCATCGCCGGGCGACAGCTGTTGGCTTTCGCCGGTGCGGCGGCTGGTCAGCTCGATAACGCCGGTTTTCAGCCCACGCGGGCCGACGGTAATGCGCCACGGCAGGCCAATCAGGTCCATCGTGCCAAACTTTGCTCCGGCGCGCTCGTCCCGGTCGTCATACAGAGGGTCAAGGCCAGCGGCGCGCAAGCTGTCATAGAGGTCCTCACAAGCCGCATCGGTGGCTTCGTCGCCTTGGCGCAGGTTCACGATGCCCGCATGGAACGGCGTTACGCCCTCGGGCCAGATGATGCCCTTGTCGTCGTGGCTTGCCTCGATGATCGCGCCCAGCAGGCGGGACACACCGATTCCGTGCGATCCCATGTGGACCGCGACGGGCTTGCCGTCCGGGCCTTGCACGGTCGCGCCCATGGCGTCGGAATACTTGGTGCCGAAGTAGAAGATCTGACCGACTTCGATGCCGCGCGCGGTGCGGCGGCGTTCCTCTGGCACCTCGTTGAACACTGCCTCGTCGTGGGTCTCATCCGTGCGGGCGTAACGAGAGGTGAACTCCTCCATCACAGCCTGACAGGCGGCCTTGTCGTCAAAGTCGATCTGGCGATCGCCAAAAGTCAGCTCGGTTATCTCGCTGTCATAGAACACCTCAGATTCACCGGTTTCGGCCAGCACGAGAAATTCGTGAGTATCCTCTCCGCCGATGGGGCCGGAATCGGCGCGCATCGGGATCGCCTGCAGGCCCATACGCTCATAGGTGCGCAGATAGGTGACAAGGTGACGGTTGTAAGCGTGCAGCGCGTCCTCTTGCGTCAGATCGAAGTTATAGCCGTCCTTCATCAAGAACTCGCGGCCGCGCATCACGCCAAAGCGCGGACGGGTTTCGTCGCGGAATTTCCACTGGACCTGATAGAGGGTCAGCGGCATATCCTTGTAGCTGGACACATGCGAGCGGAAGATGTCGGTGACAAGCTCTTCTGCTGTAGGCGTAAACAGCATGTCACGCCCACCACGGTCCTTGATGCGCAGCATCTCGTCTCCGTAGGCGTCATACCGCCCGCTTTCGCGCCACAAGTCGGCGGACTGGATCGTCGGCATCAGCATGGCCAGATGGCCCGCCTTGGCCTGCTCTTCATGCACGATTTGTTCGATCCGCTTGAGAATCTTATAGCCCATTGGCAGCCAGGAATAGATGCCCGCGCTGGCCTGTTTGATAAGGCCCGCCTGCAGCATCAATCGGTGGCTGACGATCTGCGCCTCACGCGGGGTTTCCTTGAGGACGGGGAGGAAGTAGCGCGACATACGCATGGGGTGTGTGACCTTATGACGAAAAGTGTTGCGCAACTGTCTAGTCGCCCCCCTGCCCGCCCGCAAGCATGGCTTGCCCTACGGACCGTGCTGAGTCATTGAAAGGGAGACTTGTAAGAAGGATACCCCAATGGCCATGTCAACGCGCCAACAAGCTTTGTATTGGGGCATCGCCACCATCATTTTTTTGCTGCTGATGTATGCGCTGGGCAATGTCATCATGCCGTTCATCTTGGGCGGCGCGATTGCCTATATCCTTGATCCCGTGGCCGACCGGCTGGAACGGCTAGGCCTGTCGCGCAGCCTGTCGGTCGCGATCATCGCGCTGGTCGCGCTCTTTGTCTTTGTGCTGCTGGTCCTGCTGGTAATTCCGACACTGATCACGCAGGCCAGCCAGTTGATAGAAACAGCACCGCAATTGTTCGACACGCTGCAGAATTGGCTGACCACCCGCTTTCCCGAAATTCTGGTCGAAGGCTCTACCATCCGCACCCAGCTGGACAACATCGGCAACATGATTCAGTCGCGCGGCGGCGAGGTTTTGAATACTGTGCTGTCATCGGCGCTGGGGCTGGTGAACATGGTCGTGCTGCTGGTCGTCGTGCCGGTCGTCGCGATCTATTTGCTGTTGGATTGGGACAACATGACGGCGCGGATTGACGCGCTGCTGCCACGCGACCACGTCGATACGATCCGTCATCTGGCATACAAGATCGACCGTACGCTTGCGTCGTTCATCCGGGGCCAGGGCCTTGTGTGCCTGATCCTTGGCACATTCTACGCCGTTGCGCTGGCACTGGTTGGGCTGAATTTCGGCCTTGTCGTTGGGGCCATCGCGGGTGCGTTGACCTTTATTCCCTATGTCGGTGCCATCGTCGGCGGCAGCCTGGCCTTGGGTCTGGCGCTGTTCCAGTTCTGGGGCGAATGGCCTTGGCTGATTGCTGTCTACGCGATCTTTCAGTCTGGTCAGTTTGTTGAAGGCAACATTCTGACACCGAAATTGGTCGGGTCATCCGTCGGACTTCACCCGGTGTGGCTGCTGTTTGCGCTGTCAGTCTTCGGGTCGCTATTTGGCTTCGTCGGCCTGCTAGTCGCCGTCCCCGTTGCCGCCGTCATCGGGGTGCTGGCCCGATTTGCACTGGACCGTTACTGCGCCAGCCCGCTGTATCGTGGCACCTTGGGCGACTGATCATGGCCATGCAACTGACGTTTGACTGGCCAACGGGTGTTGCGCTGGGGGCAGAGGATTTCTTTGTCACCGACGCCAACCGCGCAGCCTATACCATGATCGCTGCGCCAGAAATCTGGCCGCAAGGCAAGCTCGTGCTGACCGGCCCGGAAGGGTCGGGCAAAAGCCACCTGACCCGCGTCTTTGCCGGCCGCCACGGGGCGCAGATCCTGTCCGCCGAGGTACTGCCTGCCGGGCTGCACCCGGCCGGTGCCATCGTGGTCGAGGATATGGACCGCCTACCGCAAGCGTCAGAAGAGTCGATGTTTCATCTGCACAACCATCTGGCGGCGCACCGATTTCCCCTACTGATGACAGCCCGCAGCCATCCTGCCCGCTGGTCCGTCGCCCTGCCCGATCTGGCCAGCCGGATGCAGGCGACGACCCCCGCCACAATCACCGGCCCCGACGATGCCTTGCTGCAGGCCGTGCTGATGAAGCTGTTTGCAGACCGCCAGATCCTGCCGCCGCCAGGTGTGGCGACCTATCTGGTGCCAAGGATCGAGCGGTCATTTGCCAACGCTCAGCGGATCGTGGCTGCCTTGGATGCAGCAGCACTGACCGAAAAGCGGCCAATTACCATCAAACTCGCAGCGCAGGTTCTGGACAAGCAAGACGGGTTGTTGTGATATCTGTCATGCGTCTGCCATATCGGCGTGGTATAAGAGCCCATGATGAACGCTGACTTTTTGAACGGTGAGCACCCCGCGCCGGTGACTCTTGACCTTGATTTGGAAACCGCCGACCGCTTCATGAACCGGGAACTGTCGTGGATCGGATTCAACATGCGCGTGCTGGAAGAGGCAGAGAACCCGCGTGTGCCGCTGCTGGAACGCCTGCGGTTTCTGTCGATCAGTGCGACGAACCTTGATGAATTTTACACCGTCCGCGTTGCCGGCCTGCGTGAGCTGGCCCACGCGGGCAACACTACGCCCGGCCTTGACGGGCTGACCCCTGCGGAACAGCTTCGCCTGATCGACGTGAATGCGCGCGGGCTGATGGACCGCCAGCAAACGGTCTTTCGCGCACTCACGACCGAGATGTCAGAGGCCGAAATCCATATTCTGACCCGCGCCGACCTGCGGGACGATGACATCAAGTTTTTGGGCGATTTCTTTCTGGAACAGGTGTTTCCTGTACTGTCGCCGTTGGCGATCGACCCGGCCCACCCATTTCCGTTCCTGCCGAACGAAGGGTTCGCGCTGGCGCTGCAACTGGAACGCGGCAGCGACAAACGGCCCCTGCGCGCACTGCTGCCGGTGCCGGCGCAGATCAAACGCTTCGTGCGCCTGCCCGGCGACGATTTCCGCTTTATCCCGCTCGAGGAATTGCTGCTGCACTTCGTTGGCCGCCTCTATCCCGGCTATAAGGTGCGCGGGCAGTGCGCCTTTAAAGTGCTGCGCGACAGCGACCTAGAGTTGGAGGACGAGGCCGAAGATTTGGTGCGTGAGTTTGAAACCGCACTGAAGCGTCGCCGCCGCGGCGAAGTCGTGCGGCTAAAGATCTCTGACAACGCCCCCGTCGCGCTGCGCGATCTGATCATGCACGAGCTGCACGTCACCGAAGAAGAAGTCGTCAACGTCGACGGTCTGATCGGCATCAGTGACCTCAGCGAGCTGGTGCTGGACGAGCGCCCGGATCTACTGTGGCCGACCTTTAGCCCCCGTGTGCCCGAACGGGTGCAGGACCACGAAGGCGACATGTTCGCCGCGATCCGGCAAAAGGACATGCTGCTGCATCACCCTTATGAAACCTTCGACATGGTCGTGCGGTTTTTGACGCAGGCCGCGCGCGATCCCGACGTCGTGGCGATCAAGCAGACACTGTATCGCACATCCAAGAAGTCCCCAATTGTAGAGGCACTGTGCGAAGCGGCCGAGGACGGCAAGTCCGTCACCGCACTGGTAGAACTGAAGGCGCGTTTCGACGAGGCAGCCAATATCCGCCAATCGCGCCGGCTGGAACGGTCCGGCGCGCATGTGGTTTATGGGTTTTTGAACTACAAGACCCACGCCAAAATCAGCACCGTGGTCCGCCGCGAGGGCGAAAAACTGGTCACCTATACCCATTTTGGCACAGGTAACTATCACCCGATCACTGCGCGAATCTATACCGACGTATCGCTGTTCACCTGCGACGCCGCGCTAGGGCGCGATGCGACGAAGGTATTCAACTATCTGTCCGGCTATGCGCAGCCAGAGGGGCTGGAAAATCTTGCGATTTCCCCGATCTGCCTTAAGGAGCGCCTGATCGAGATGATCGGGGCCGAGGCCGCGAATGCCCAAGCGGGCAAGCCTGCGGTGATTTGGGCAAAGATGAACAGCCTAATCGAAAAGGACGTGATCGACGCGCTTTATGCCGCCAGCCAAGCAGGGGTACGCATCGATCTGGTCGTGCGCGGAATCTGTGGATTGCGACCCAATGTGGCGGGATTGTCGGAAAATATCCGCGTCAAATCCATCGTGGGCCGGTTTCTGGAACACAGCCGTATCGTCTGTTTCGGCGCGGGCCACGCCCTGCCCAGCAAGAAGGCGCGTGTCTTTATCAGCTCTGCCGACTGGATGAGCCGGAACTTGAATCGCCGTGTCGAGACGCTGGTCGAGATTACGAACAACACCGTCAAGGCGCAGATCGTCAGCCAGATCATGGCTGCCAACATGGCCGATGTCGCGCAAAGCTGGGTCATGCAGGCCGACGGCAGCTTTATCCGCGCCACGTGGCCGGAAGGAGAGTTTGCGTTCAGCTGCCACAGGTTCTTTATGGAAAACCCCTCGCTGTCGGGACGTGGGTCCGCAGGTGCGTCGGATGTGCCGCAGCTGACCCATACAGGCGACTGACCCGGGGCCATGAGGCGTTGACTCCGCGGCTGACCACGTCACATGGTGATCTTCTGAAATGACCGGGACGATCAGCCGATGACGGACGATACCGCCACCGAAACTATCGACTGGGGCCCGTTTGGCCGTCCGCTCTTCGACGATGAAGCCGCCCAAAGCCTAAGCCGGGTCGGTGTGGTTGACGTGGGCTCAAACTCTGTCCGTCTGGTTGTGTTCGACGGCGCGGCCCGCAGCCCAGCGTATTTTTACAACGAAAAGATCATGTGCGCGTTGGGTGCCGGCTTGTCCGACACAGGCCGCCTTAACCCCGAAGGCAGAGTGCGCGCCCTGTCCGCGATCCGCCGCTTTGCCGCGCTGGCGCAAGGCATGGGCATCGCACCGCTGACGGCTGTAGCCACCGCCGCAGTGCGCGAAGCCAGCGATGGTGCCGATTTCCGCGCCGAAGTAGAGCGTGAAACCGGCATCAAGTTGTGGGTCATCGACGGCGAGGAAGAAGCCCGCCTGTCCGCCCAAGGCGTGCTGCTGGGCTGGCCCGGCAGCTTTGGCACGGTCTGCGATATCGGCGGGTCGAGCATGGAGCTGGCCGACCTATTCGAAGGCCGCGTTGGCCGCAGGGTCACGTCACCGCTGGGGCCGTTGAAACTGCGCGAGGTGAAGGGCGGCAAGAAGATCCTGAAGGCGCATATCCGGACGATCATCGCTGATCTGCATGAAAAGATGGACTTCGAGACCGGCATGCGCCTGTTTCTGGTCGGCGGATCGTGGCGGGCCATCGCCCGTGTCGACATGGAGCGGCGCGACTATCCGCTAACCGTTCTGCACGAATACCGCATGACCGCGCGGCGCATCGGCGAGACGGCGGAATACATCGCAGACGCCGATTTGCAGGATTTGCGCAGCCGCTGCGGAATCTCTGACAGCCGCATGTCGCTGGTGCCGCTGGCGGTGCTGGTGCTGAAGGAACTGGTCCGCGTTTTCAAACCCAAAGACGTCGCCGTGTCGTCCTATGGCATCCGCGAAGGGATGCTGTACGAGCAAATGCCGCGCGCCCTGCGCGAACGCGATCCCCTGATCGAGGCCTGCCGCTTTGCCGAAGCCAAAGACGCCCGCCTGCCCGGCTTTGGCCGCTTGCTTTATGATTTCGTCAAACCCCTATTTCCCCGCGCAAACTGGCAACGCCTGCGCATCATCAAGGCCGCTTGCCTGCTGCACGACGTCAGCTGGCGCGCGCACCCCGACTACCGGGCGGAAATCACGTTCGACAACGCGACCCGTGCCAACCTCGGCGGGTTGAAACACAGCGAACGGGTGCTGCTAGGCCTGGCGCTGATGAAGCGTTATTCCAGCAAGACCCCCGACGGCCGGTTCCAGCCACTGTTTGCGATGCTGACGCAGGAACAGATGAAAGAGGCTGATATCCTTGGCCGCGCGCTGCGATTCGGTGCGATGCTGTGGCTGGAAGGCGACACGCCGCCCGGCACGATCAAGTGGAGCGCGAAGTCAAAGCATCTGACCCTGACGCTCGCCGCCGGCGCGCGTCCGCTTTATGGCGAGGTAGCCGCAGCGCGTTTGACCGCGCTGGCGCAGGCCATGGACGCCACGTTCGAGGTCAAATTTAAAGGCTAAAGGTCGATTTCCCGCGGCGGATCCGACGGCGCGAATTTAGGCGCTTCGGGCGTGCGGCGGATGATGATATCGCCGTTGGGCAGCAATTCAGGCGCGCTGTAGTTCTTTATATCGTCGATCATCGCCATGATATCGGCCAGCGCAGGCCCCATATGATCGGTGAGCGATTTCATCGCCGGGCCCATCTGATCGGCAAACTCTTGCAGATCGCGCAGCGCCGGCTCTGCCTCGTTCAGCAGGCCGCGAAACAACAGCTTTGCGCCTTCTTCCATCAAGTCGCGACTGGGCCGGGACTCTTCAGTCTCGTACGGCTTTTCGACAGGCGGGTCTTTCATCTGCGCCGCCGCGGTGACGGCGATCAGTGCGATTGCGGTGGCCGCAGCTGTGGCAAGGGCAAAGTTCTTCATCCTCTCTAACTAGGCATCGAAACCGCATTTTCCAAGGGTGTCATCAAATCCAGCGTAAGCGGAAAATGGTCAGAAGCTTGCAACAGCGCATCACGCAGCACCAGATTATCATAGCAGGCAGGCGAGTCGAATGGGTGCCAGATCGTCCAGCGCGGCGCGGCTGCGGCGATGTCGGGGCTGACCATGATGTAGTCCAGGAGCACCGATAGAAACACGCCCTCATGTTCAAACCGGGCGGACGCAGGCTGCGCCACAATCCTGCCCGATAGCGCAAGCCGCGCATGCGGGTCGAACATCGGCACGGTGCCGACCTCTCCTAACACAACTTCTACGCCAGAGCGGCCGAACAGCTTTTCGAACTCGTCCAAGCCGGGGCCATCGTTGAAATCGCCCATCACAATGACGGGCTGGCCTTTCTGCAGCAACTGATCCACTCGCGCCCGAAGCCACACACATTGGGCCAACTGCTTGCGGCGGTTTTCGATATTGATGCGCAGAATTTGAGCGGGTGATCCCGCACCATACGGAGCCTTGGACTTCGCATGCACCCCGATCAGCGACAGAGGTGGCTGGCCGTGCGGGGTCAGCGTCACCTCTAGCGGGGGCTTTGACCAACGGATCGGCTCAGGCTGCCCGTCTTGATCAAGATCGACGGCAAAGCTGCCGTCGAATTTCGGCGCGGTCTTGGCCGTCTGTGGCGTGTGATCCGCCGACATCTTGCGCGAATCATACATCAGCGCGATTTGCTGCTGGGTGTCGTTCAGAAAGCCCGTCAACACCTTGTTCGCCCTCAAGCCAAAGTGGTTGGCGAAGCCTTCCAATGCTGTCTGCGTTTGCCGCCGCCGAGAGGTGTCCGGTGCCTCGATCACAATGACCGCATCCGCATCCATCGCGGTGAAGACAGTGCCAAGGGCCGTTATCTGATCGCGCCGCGTGACGTTCCACCGACCGGACCAATGGCCATCAGCTAGCAGATCGCCCGCGTCATTGAAAAGGTTATTAAACCATTCAACGTTGTAGGTCGCCAGCCGCAGCGGGGTCGTCACTGCCGCAGGTCCGAGATGTCTTCCCAAGCGCGGTTGATCGCAACCAGCCGCTTTTCGGCCAGCTTGACCGCCTCCTCTGGCACGCCACGGGCCAACATCCGGTCGGGATGGGTTTCGCGGACTTGCGCCCGCCATGCGGCGCGGATCGTCGCTAGATCAGCGTCTGGCGTCACTCCCAGCACATCATAGGGATCGCGTGCGGCGTCGGGGACGAATTGCGCGCGGATTCGGTTAAACCGGCGTTCGTCAAAGCCAAATATGTTGGCAACCCGAGCCAGAAAGGCGTCTTCATCGGGGTGGTAGTTGCCGTCAGCCAACGCGATGTGGAACAGCCCTTCCATCAGATCGCACAGCGGCGCGTCGTCATCTCCGAACATGTTCTTGATGCGGCCGGCATAATCCTCGAACCCTGCAATGTCGGTGCGAGCCATGTTGAACAGTCGCGCGGCGTGCGCCTCTTCTTGTGGGGGAATGTGGAACACCTCGCGGAAAGCGGCAACCTCTGACCTTGTGACTGTGCCGTCGGCCTTGGCCATCTTGGCCCCCAGCGCGATCACGGCGATGGTAAAAGCGACAGAGC
>CAWUXN010000307.1:0-3152 GCA_963926415.1 uncultured Loktanella sp. | reverse complement strand
GAGCTGATCGATTGCCCTGTCGCACTCGTGTCCACCTCGCCAGAGCGTGAGGACACGATCCTTGTGACCGACCCGTTCGCCTCGCGATGAACGGCTGGTTCGCCAACCTAAGCTACAAGGCGCGCAAACGCTGGGCGCTGCTGATTCTGGTACTTGGTCTTCCGGCCTATATCATCGTCGCCGTGACGATCACGTCGACGCTGGACCGGCCTTCGTTCCTGCTAGAGCTGGCAATCTACGTCGGCCTTGGCATCCTGTGGGCCTATCCGTTTCGCAGCATATTTAAGGGGATCGGTCAGGCCGACCCAGACGATCAGGACTGATCATCAGTTTGAACGCATGAAAAAGGCGGGAGTTTGCACCCCCGCCTTTTTGTTTGTGCATATTGCCTGCGGGTTTAGCCGCCGGCGGCCATCGCTTCTGGCTTGAACCGGGTCTGATTGGACACAACAAAGCGGCCGTTGCGCACCCGTTCGATTCGGCCCTGACGCAGCAGGGTGCCAAAGGACCGCAGACCGTCTTCGCGGCTGAAATCCTCTGCCACGGTCTGACGCACCTTTTGCATGATATGCGGCCGTGAGAAGTCTTCCGACCCTTCGACAAAGGCGGTGTAGGCGGCTGCAGCTTCCAGCAAGTCCTGCAGGCTGGTTGCGCCCATGTTCTCGGCGAAATTTGCAAAGTTGCTGGGATCTTCCGCCGCAACTGGGGCCGTTATTTCCACACGGCGCGGCTTAACTGGGCTTTCTAAGTTGTCCTGCTCCAGATTGACACGCTGGCTTGCGACCAATTTCAGCGGTGCGGGACGCGCCCGTTCGCTGCGATCGGGTGTGCCTTCAGGGCGGGCAGCACGCCGGGGGCGCACGACTTGATCCAGATCTTCGCGGAACACATCTTCTGTCTCGGCACGCTTGTCACCAGTTTCACCCAGCTGGCGAGCAGCTTCAGTTGCCGCGACAGCAGCTTTGAGGTGTGCAATCGCACTGCGGCGACGGCTGGCCTCGGGATCGGCAAGCTCTTCGTTTGCTTGCGAAATGATCCGCGACATCTCTGCCTCTGACGTGTCGGGCAGCGGGTCGCGGCGCAGCTTGGGCGCGGCTTCCCGGGCGATGTCAGCCTCGGGTGCCTTTTCTGTCGATTCATCGGCGAAATCTTCAACGCGCAGCGCTGCAAGTGTGCGCTGCAGATCAGCCTCGTCGTCTTCGGACAGGGAGTTGTTTGTTGCATCCGCGTCAAAGTTGGTCATGTCAGCGGCGCCATCCAGCGCCGCGACTGATGTATCAAAGCCGTCGTCTTCAGGCTCTTCTGCTGTGTCTGCCTGTGTCTGCAATTCAAACGCGTCCATCAGCGATTTTGCGTCCGGTGCGTCGTTCTGTTCCTGATGGGTATTTTGCGCAGCGGTGATCATCGCGGCAACAGAAGTCGTCGCCGCCGTGCTGCTTTCGGCTTGGGGTTCCGCAGCCGTCACGGTGGAGCCGGTTTCAGCAGCTTCTGACGGGCGCTGACGCCGCGTTACGCGCAGAATACGGCCACGCGGTGCGGCAGGCGCAGGCGCAGTTTCTGCTGGCGCTGCGGCGGAGTCATCGGTTTGGTCATCACCCTGGGGTGCGCGCAGACCGGCCCGCTGTAGATTGCGCAGAACTGCGCTGATTTGATTTTCCGTCTCGTCTGCTTCGATGGTAGGTTCGACGTCCTGCTGATTCATGATTGGGGCAGCGGCAGCGGGGGCCTCTTCTGCCGTTTCGGCACCGCCAAAGATAGCCTGGTCGCGGGCGATGGCGGCGTCTGTTTCTGCCTCGGTCAGCGCAGGAGCTTCATTTTCAGCGCCGGCGTTATCTGTGACAATATCATCATCTTTTGCCACGGCGATCGGGGCTTCGAATGTAGCTTCATCCTGCTTCTGCTCTGCAGCTGCCTTTGACATGTCCTGCTGATCCGGTGCTCTGACGACGGGGGCGGTCTCCTCCAGGTCCTCGATAAAGGCGGAGGACGCAGCAGATGCAGGGCTGACGCCGCCGACGACGGCGCGGATGCGCTGCAGTTTGGCGGCGACGCTTTCGGATTCAGGATGGGCGGGCACTTCGTTGCGGGGGGCAGCGGGTTCGGCAACAGCCTCTACCGGTTCTGCATCGCGGGCCGCAGCAATCGCCTTTTCGCGCATTGTGTCGGTTTCTACCGGACGGCGTGGGGCTGGCGGCATGACAGGAGCGTCGTCGGTTGCGGCCTCGTCCAGTGCATCTGGCGCAGTATGATCGACATCGACATCGACTTCGACGTCTGCTTCAGCCTGCGGTTGCAACAGCGACATGCTGTCATCCGCATCGAATTCGGCAGCCGCCAGCGCGGCAGCTTCGGACTGGGCAGGGGCAGGAGTAGGTGAAGGGGTAGGTGCAGCAGTCGGCGTATTCACTCTCAGCGGTGCTGCAGTTTGCGGCATCGGTTCGTATGCGCGCAAAACAATTCCTGTGTCACCTGATCGCACTTCAACCCGGCGCGAAATTTCGCGCTCTGCAATCCGCGTCAGCATTTCTGCGTCGGGAGTAGGGGGCTCTGCCCCGAAATACCGATCCCCTGCGGCCAGATCGCGGAAATATTCTGCAATCGCCTTCATCGTCGAGAAGGAATCTTCAAATCCCTCAAGCGTGCACGAGAAGGTGCCATAGGAAACGGTAAGAATCTTGCTCGACTCAACCATGATTTTGCTCGCTTTCTGCCAGTCCCAGTGACAGCCTGTTTACCAGCAATTGGTTCGCAAAGCGGAACAGTCCGGCGTTAGAGGCGGGTTGATTTTGTGTCCATTTTAAGGAATGTCTCCCAAAAAGGGACAATACGCCATGGTCGACCCGATTGTTCACGTACTGTCTCCAGTCACATTGCTCGGTGGTGCTGATCTAGACAACAGTTATCTTAACATCTGCCTAAAGGTTGCGCCATCTGTGGTGGCTGCCGACCGCGGTGCGGATCATGCACTGCAGCACGGACTGTCGCCCATGGCGGTGATCGGCGACATGGATTCGCTAAGCCCCGCCGCGGCGGCCGCCTTCGGCGCTGTGCTGCACCGGGTGTCGGAGCAGGAAAGCACGGATTTCGAAAAATGTCTGACCCGGATCAAGGCACCGTTGATCATGGCGGCGGGCTTTCTGGGCGGACGACTG
>CAWUXN010000306.1:0-5301 GCA_963926415.1 uncultured Loktanella sp. | reverse complement strand
TCAGCCACGCCAAGGGCCGACCCGATGTCCTGCAGCGCTGTAATATAGACGTCGATCGCGGCGGCGTTCAAAGCCATCAGCAACGCGATCATCGCGACGAATTCAAAATAGGGCAATGACGCCGGATCGCGGCGTGCCTCGGCGCTTAGAACAAAGCTCATGGGGTTGGTCCGATTGTCAGGGTCAAATTATTGTATCTGCCCCGGTGGGGGCAGGGAGCAACCCGCGCCAAATGCATGTCTGTTATGCGTTTTCCGCATCACTTTGGTGCGGTGGCGTCCCTGTCGTCCAACACCTTGCGGGCCGCGCGAAAACATTCCAGCGCCTGCGGTACCCCGCAATAGATGCCGATGACATGGATGATGGCGCGCAATTCGTCGCGACTGACGCCGTTGTCAAGGGCGGCGCGGCAATGCAGTTCCCATTCGTGCATCTTGCCCAGTGCACCGATCATCGACAGGTTCATCATGCTGCGCGTCTTGGCGTCGATCACCTCGTCGCCCCAGCCAAAGCCCCAGCACCACGCGGTCATCGCCTCTTGGAACGGACGAGTAAAATCGTCGGCCGCGGCCAGATTTTTGGTCACGTAATCCGCGCCAAGGGTGTCTTTGCGCTTTTGCAGACCTTTCAGGAACAGGTCTTCATCGAAAGTGCCGGTCATTGTGTCCTCCTACTTTGGGAAAGGCTAGTGGAAGTCGCGGCTTTTGGGAATGATCCGCGCGTCGCGGGGATGCTGATGGCTGCCGGATGATGGCAGCGGGCTTTTGACGTGATCGGCACGGGCGGTCTGGGTCTGCATCGCATCCGGCGACAGCCGCAGCAGCGCATCCGACCGGTCGATCAAGTTCTGCGCGACGACGTGAACAATCTCGATATCGCGCTGCACGTAACCTTCGACGACCAGCAGGCGCGATTGCATCACGGCCTTGCGGAACTGTTCCATCACCTTTGGCCAGACGACAAGGTTGGCCACGCCGAACTCATCCTCGATGGTGATAAAGCAGACGCCATTGGCGCTGCCGGGCCGCTGCCGGATGAGCACAAGACCTGCGAGCTTCAATTTCCGGCTCTTGTTAAAATTATGTAATTCTGCGGTGCTGGAATAGCCCTGAAT
This sequence comes from uncultured Loktanella sp., assembly GCA_963926415.1. Taxonomy (GTDB): domain Bacteria; phylum Pseudomonadota; class Alphaproteobacteria; order Rhodobacterales; family Rhodobacteraceae; genus Loktanella. The sequence continues at coordinate 4,187 of CAWUXN010000306.1, read as the reverse complement.
GGTCAAGCTTCGTCGTAAAAATGATATTGGGTGCGCCTTCAGCGACAGGCGCAGGGTCTGGTAATCTGCCATAACCTGCTCGCACACCGGCATCACGGGCAGCGGCACGGGCACCTCGCGTCCCTCGTCCGATTGATCCCGAAACAGCGGCAAATCGGGGGCGTCCCGCAGAGCCTTCGCCTCCCACAGGGCTTGGCGCCGGTCGATCCACATGGATCGAACGGCGTCTGCCTCTGCCAGACGGCGCACGATGGGGGCGGTCAGGCGCGCGCGGGTTTTAAGCGATTGCACGTCCTCATAGGGCGCATTGCGCGCCTCCATGATCCGCGCAGCCGCATCCGCCCGGAGCCCGCCAATCTGCCGCATGCCAAGGCGCACTGCATAGCGGCCGCAGTAAGGCTCTAACGTGTTGTCCCAGTCCGAGAAATTCACATCCACCGGCTGCACAGTCACGTCATGGTTCTGCGCATCCCGCACGATCTGCGCAGGCGCATAGAACCCCATCGGCTGGGAATTCAGCAGCGCCGCACAGAACGCCGCAGGATAATGACACTTCAGCCAACTGGACACATAGACCAGCTGCGCAAAGCTTGCTGCATGGCTTTCGGGAAAGCCATATTCGCCGAACCCCTTGATCTGATTGAAACACCGCTCCGCAAATTCTGCGTCATAGCCGCGCTTGACCATGCGGCCGACCATCTTCTCCTCCAGCGACTCAATCGTGCCGCGGCTGCGGAAGGTTGCCATTGCCTTGCGCAGCTCGTTTGCCTCGGCGGGCGAAAACTCTGCCGCGTCGATGGCGACCTTCATTGCCTGTTCCTGAAAAATAGGCACACCAAGGGTGCGGCCAAGGATATTCTTCAGCTCTGCTGGGTCATGCGGCGCACCGGGGCTGGGGTAACTCACAGGTTCCTCGCCCGACCGGCGGCGCAGATAAGGGTGCACCATATCTCCCTGAATGGGGCCGGGCCGCACGATGGCGACCTGAATGACCAGATCATAGAATGTGCGCGGCCGCAGACGCGGCAGCATGTTGATCTGGGCGCGGGATTCCACCTGAAACACCCCGATGCTGTCGCCTTTGCACAGCATGTTATAGACGCGGGGGTCCTCTTGCGGCACGCTCGCCAGCGTCCATTCATGCCCGTAATGCGCCCGGATCAGGTCAAAGCATTTGCGAATGCAGGTCAGCATCCCCAGCGCCAGAATGTCGACCTTCAGAATCCCCAGCGTGTCGATATCGTCCTTGTCCCATTCAATAAATGTGCGGTCCGGCATCGCCCCGTTGCCAATCGGCACCGTGTCCGTCAGCGCCCGCTGGGTCAGGATAAAGCCGCCGACATGCTGGCCCAGATGCCGCGGCATCCCGATCATCTGCCGCGCCACGATCAGGGTGCGCCGCAACAACGTACCCGACAGATCGACACCGGCCTCGCTCGCGTGGCTCTCGCCTATATTGGTGCCCCAACTGCCCCAGACGGTTTTCGCAAGGGCAGATGTCACGTCCTCTGACAGTCCCATGACCTTGCCGACCTCTCGGATTGCAGAACGCGGGCGATAGTGGATGACGGTCGCACACAGGCCCGCCCGGTGGCGGCCATATTTTTCATAGATGTACTGGATCACCTCCTCGCGCCGCTCGTGTTCAAAATCGACGTCGATATCGGGGGGCTCTTTGCGCTCTTCGCTGATGAACCGCTCGAACAGCAACGCGTGCTGCGCCGGATCCACGGCGGTGATGGCCAGCACATAACAAACAGCCGAATTCGCCGCCGACCCGCGCCCTTGGCACAGGATGTCCTTGGAGCGCGCGAACAGAACGATGTCGTGGATAGTAAGGAAATATTGGGCGATATCTAACTTCTGGATCATCGCGAGCTCTTTGTTTAACGTCGCCCGCGTGGCGTTCGAGACACCCTCCAGATAGCGGGCCGCGGCCCCCTCCCACGTCAGTTTTTCCAAATGCGCCTGCGGTGTGCTATCCTTCGGGATCACCTCGGATGGATATTCGTAAGACAACTCCTCCAGATCAAACAGGCAGGCATCCGCCACCGTGCGGGTGGAGGCGATGGCATGGGGCCATTCGGCAAACAGCCGTTGCATCTCGGCCGGGGATTTCAAATGCCGCTCGGCGTTCACCTGGAGTCGGTAACCGGCCTGCGCCAGCGTGGTTTTGTGGCGAATACAGGTCATCACATCCTGCAACGGGCGGCGCGCGGGCGAGTGATACAGCACGTCATTTGTCGCCAGCAGGCGCAGGCCCGTATGTCCCGCCATCCGGTCCAGCCGCGTGATCCGCGCGCGGTCGTCGCCCTGATATAAAAAGCTGGCGGCCAAATATTTGAGCGTCGGCAGCGCCTTCGCCAATCGGGCCAGCACCTTTGTAAACCCGCGCAGATCACTCGGCGGTACGGCGATCAACTGAATGCCATCCGCATGATCCGCCAGATCGCGCAGAGTCAGATCACACACCCCTTTGGCCTGCCATGCCCCGTCTGGGTCCTGCATCCGCCCCTTGGAAATCAGCTGACTCAGGCGTCCGTATCCTGCGCGGTTGCGCGGATAGGCAAGAAACGTCTCACCATTCACCAACGCAATACGCGCGCCGATCACAGGTCGCAGGCCGGTTTTCTTCGCCTCTGAATGGATGCGAACGACGCCGGCCAGCGAATTCAGATCTGCCACCCCAATGGCATGATACCCCTGTGCCCAGGCCTCCAGCGCCAGATCAGCGGCGTCCGAGGCCCCGCGCAGGAACGAGAAACAGGTGCATAGCCCAAGTTCCACATAGGGTGCCTTGGGGTTTTTTGGGTAAATGCCATCCTCCGGCACGGTGTGCCGGGGATGGTTGTTGTCGTTTTCAGGCATCGGGGGCATCCCCCATTGCGGGGTCGCATGGGGGCGCTGCCCCCGCCGTCAAAGGTGGCCCCCCCGAGTTATTTGGGACGAGAAGAAGCCCTATACGCCTGAAATGGGTCCCGCGTTCCGTGACCTTGCAAGTCCAAGGAACGCCTTCTCCTCGAGTGGTCATCGGCACCTCCGCCTGTACCGCAGAATCAGAATGCACCAAGCTGGTTAAAAAACCCTTGCTTCTTCTCGTCAAAAATACCTCGGGGGGAAGGGCCCTTGGCTCTGGGAGGCTGGCCCTCCATGCAACAGGAGCCACCGGGTGCATTACCCGAAAATGCCGTGTATGAACCAGCGCGGCGGTGCGCGCTCTTCGTCGCCATAGATACCGACGCGATAGATCCAGAGCCTGCGGCTGCTGTCATCCTCGATCCGGTAATAGTCGCGCAGCAGCGTACCGGGGCGGTCGTTCCACCACTCGGGGGCAATGCGTTCCGGTCCTGTAAAACGCGAAATGCGGTGCGACATGCGCCGCCAGCGAAACTGCACCGGCGGGCCTTCGGGAATGGCATAGAGGACGTGGATCTCCTCTGGTGTGTCTAGCAGGCGCAGAGGGCGCTGGGTGCAGGCCAGTTGGTCGCGTTGCCGCGGGGCCTGGGAAAGCGCGAGCGCCCAGACTAGGCTGCGTTCGGGAATATGGCTGGCGTGCGCGCTGGGGGTGCACACCAATCCGGGGCCAAGTTTGGCGGATAGCCGGTCTACCATCTGGGCCAAGGCTGCGCCGTCGTCGGTGCGTCCGTTCAGATCGCTTTGCACGGCTTGCAAAGCTTCGGTAGTGTCAGCGTCCAGCGTGATCAGCTCGAACCCGAAGCCTGGATTAATCCGCTCTAGCCGGTCATCGAACAGGCGGCGCAGGTGGCCCGGATCGCGGCTGGCGCGGGCGGTGGCGGCGGTGACATGGCTGACTTCGGCGTCGGTACGATAGACGGTAACCGTGACTTGGCGCGCGCCGTGGCCGGCCTGTGCCAGCGCCTCGCATAGGGCCACGCACAGATCGGGCAGGTAGGGCGTGGGATCCTGTACAGGTTCGGGCAGCCGCGCCTGTACCGCAAAGCGGGGCGGCTGGTCGCGCGCATTTACCGGTTCGGGCTTGCGGCCCTGTAACTGGTCCAGCCGCAGCAACGGGTTCTGCCACAGGGCGGCCCGCGCAAAGCGGCGCGCCAGGCTGGCGCGGGGCACGGCGACCAGATCGCCCACGGATTTTAGGCCTAACCGCTGCAGCAGCAGCACCGTGTTTGCATCCAGCCGCAGGGCGCGGGCGGGCAGCGGTGCGGTCAGGC
>CAWUXN010000305.1:0-3590 GCA_963926415.1 uncultured Loktanella sp. | reverse complement strand
GAAATTCGTCAACTAACTCGTCAAACTGCGACGCGAGACCGGTTCGCTGGCACCGCGCTGCCAGGGCAATGGCGGCGATCACGGCAAACTGGCGAGCTTGACTGGCTGGATTGAGACCCGCGTCATTGCCAAGGGCGAAATCACCGCTCGACGAATTAGTGACCGAACTGGCTGAGGCGCATGGAATTGACGTCCATCGCGTCACCGTGTGGCGCCTGCTGCAGGGCCTCGGACTGACGCATAAAAAAAGACCTTCAAGCGCTTGAGCAGAAGCGCAAGGACGTGGCCGGACTGCGCTGTGTCTGGATCACTAAACGACAACCCTTCATGGCCAACCATTTGGTACGGCTGGCTTTCGCGGACGAAACCTCCGTGAAGACCAACATGGTCAAGACAACCGGATGGGTGCCGCGCGGGTTCAGGCTGGTCGATCACGCGCCGTTCGGACACTGGCGCACGCAGACATTCGTCGCTGCCCTGCGTCACGACCGGCTGGATGCCCCATGGGTGATCCACGGGGCCATGAACGGCGAGATATTCGACCTCTACGTCAAAACCCAACTGGCCCCGACGCTCCGCCAAGGCGACGTCGTCATTCTCGACAACCTCTCCAGCCATAAAAGCCCCAAGGCCGCGGAGGCCCTGCGCGAGGTCGGCGCGTGGTTCCTGTTCCTGCCGCCATACAGTCCAGACCTAAATCCGATCGAGATGGCCTTTTCCAAGCTGAAGGCTCTGATCAGAAAGGCGGCGGCACGGACCTACGACCAACTTTGGGCGGCGGTGGGACATGTCTGCGACCTCTTCTCCGACGAGGAATGCTACAACTACTTCAAAGCTGCCGGATACGAGACCGATTAACTGCAACACGCTCTAGTAATGCCAGTGCGGGTCATTCGCCTAGGGCAATGCCTTCGCGTCTGGGGTCTGCGCCGCCGGTCAAAGTTTCTCCGTCGATTATGATGGCATGCAAGCCAGAGTTGAGGTCACCGACCTTTACCTCAAATCCAAGATCTGCGAGCGGCTGTTCCAGATCGGCGAGCGGTGTACCTGCTTCAAGATCCATAGTACCGAAGCGGTTCAAGCCGTGGCCCAAAGCGACGGCCTGTTGCGCGTCCATACCCCAGTCCAGATGTGCAATGATGGTTTGAGCGACGTAGCCGATGATTTGGCTGCCACCGGGCGATCCGACGACCATGATCGGCTTGCCGTCCTGCATTACAATAGTTGGCGACATGGAGGACCGTGGGCGTTTGCCCGGCTCTATCCTGTTAGCGATGGGATAACCTGCGTCATCGTGGGTCGCAAAGCTGAAATCCGTCAGCTCGTTATTCAAAAGAAATCCGCGAACGAAAAGGCGGCTGCCGAAGCCGTTTTCGATCGTTGTGGTCATCGAAAGGGCATTGCCATAGCTGTCCACGATCGAAATGTGCGATGTCGACGGAAACTCGAGCGCAATGTCATCGCCGAGCAGCATCGCATGGTCCCATTCGGGCATGCCGGGTGCAACTTCGGGTAAGGCGTCGTCGCCAGATAACAATGCGGCGCGTTCGGCCAGATAGGGGGCGGCTGTCAGGCCAGCCGTCGGCATGGGTACAAAATCGCTATCAGCCATGTAACGACCGCGGTCTGCGAAGGCGAGGCGTGAAGCGTCGCCGATCAATCGCCAGCTTTCAGGGCTATCAGGCCCAAGGGCCGCCAGGTCGTAGGTATTAAGCATCCCAAGAATCTGCCCCACGGTCAGGGCCCCTGACGAGGGTGGGCCCATACCGCAAACCTCTGCCGCGCGGTACATGACGCAGACTGGGTCCCGTTCCTTGACTTGGTAAAGCGCAAGGTCGTCCATCGCCAGATAACCGGGATTGCCGTCCGCATTGCGAACTGTCGCAACGATGTCTTGGGCGATTGGGCCCGTGTAGTAGGCAGCGGTGCCGTGCTGCGCAATTTGGGTCAGGGTGTCGGCGTAGGCGGGGTTCGTCAGTGTGACGCCGGCTGTCAGCGGTTTCCCATCCGGCAGGAAATAGGCGGCCGTTGTAGGAAAGCGCGCAAGTCGTTCGGCGTCGTCGGCGATGGCGCCAGCCATGCGGTCTGACACGACAAAGCCTTTGGTGCCAAGTTCTATTGCATCGTCGAAAAGGCCAGCCCAGTTCGTGCAGCCCCAGCGGCGGTGTGGGGCCTCCATCAGTTTCGGTGTGCCAGGTGTCCCGACAGAGAGACCGCCGACGACGGCGTCGAAGAAGCCCATCGGCGTGCCGTCGTCATTGAGGAAGGCTTTCGGTGTAACTGCCAGCGGTGCAGTTTCTCTCGCGTCCAATGTTGTGACTTTACCAGTGGCTGCGTCGTACCAGACGAGGAAAGCGCCACCACCAAGGCCCGACGATTGCGGCTCTACCAGCCCCAAAACTGCCTGCGTCGCGATCATCGCATCAGCGGCGCTACCACCAGCAGCCAGAACATCGGCCCCCGCCTGAACCGCTAGTGGGTTCGCAGCGGCGACCATCCAGTCCTGTGCGGTAACCGGCTTGCCCGCAGCCTTGGTGTCGAGAGCGGCGCGGGCCGCGTCTGATAGGCCTGCGAAGCTGTCACCAGCGCCCGCGGTTTCAGGTGCGATGGCATCGGCGGCCTGCTGGGCCAGCAATGGCGTCGCGAATGTCAATGTCAGGGCGATCAGCGAAAGGCGATGCATGGCGTGTCCTTTATCTGGCGTGATCCCACCAGCATGAACAAGCTACACTAAATCGCAACCATAAATTGCATCGCCTTATATGCGGCGTCAAAGCGGCCTAATTTTCAGAGTCGCCAGACGGTTCTCGTCCTTTTCCAAGACTTCAAATCGAAACCCATGAAAAGAAAAACCTGACCCTCGACCGGGATGATTTGCGCTTCGTGTATAACTAACATGCTGGACATAGACTTTGTCTATGAAGCCTCACGGTGAGAAGGACTGGAACCTCGCATGGATCGGTCGACGCAGTATAGTTAACTTGATGCGGCCAAAGTCATGTCATGCGTTGGCGTACCGTGATCATGCTTCTGACCGCCTGCATCCCGATCCGGGATGAGGTTTTGCTATCCTATCATGTCTGGCGCGGCACGACGACGTTGACCACGCACGAGCTGGAAGTCTTTCGCGCCGATGACAGCGACGGGCTGATGACCGTACGGCCCGTGGTGACGATGGGGCCAGATTGACGCGCTTACGGCGAGCTGACCCACATGCGGCGGCGCGATGCCAATGGGCCGCTGATCGACCGGATGACATCGGGTAACCAGCCCCTTGCCTACTCCGCCCACAATCCCACCTGACCCACTACATCGACGGCTGCCAACGGGCAGAGGTGGGGTCATTACGCTCTCAGCAAGGGACCGTTTCGCCTTGCCGCGCAAACCGGCCTGCCAGTTCGCGTATGGGGGTTGCAGGGAGCTTATGACGGCGTTGTCCCGGCAGAAGCATTTGCCCGCGTACTACAAAAAGCTGACGATGGATAACCCGTTTGCGCCGCGCAAAGCGGTCCCCCGATGGCAAAAAAAGGCGACGGTCATCGTCATGACCGCCGCCCCGTTGTTGCCGTCGCTACGCGCGTGCGATGTCA
>CAWUXN010000304.1:0-4268 GCA_963926415.1 uncultured Loktanella sp. | reverse complement strand
GTTTTCAAACCAGAAAAGCTCATATCGCAATTGGCGCGGTCCAGCAGCGGACGCGGCAGTTTGAACCGCTTTGCGTCACCCGTTGCAGCGGCACGTTCTACGGCTGGGCCGCCCGGCTGCGGCAGGCCCAGCAGCCGAGCTGTTTTGTCAAACGCCTCGCCTGGGGCATCGTCGATGGTGCCGCCGATTCGCTCAAAGCGGTCATCGCTATGAACGATCAGAAACTGGCAATGTCCACCGGACACGAGCAGCATTAAATACGGGAACCCAACACCATCCGTCAGACGCGGGGTCAGGGCGTGGCCCGCCAAGTGGTTCACACCAATCAGGGGCAAACCAGTCGCGGCAGACAATCCTTTGCCGCACATCACTCCAGATAGCACTCCGCCAATCAGTCCAGGCCCAGCGGTGACGGCAATCGCGTCGCAATCCTTCAGCGTTACATTTGCCTGTCTTAGAGCCTGTTCAACGCAATGATCAACCTTTTCCGCATGCGCACGCGCGGCGATTTCAGGCACCACGCCCCCAAATGCCGCGTGCAGCGTCGTTTGGCCGAACACTACAGAGGATAGGATTTGCACGCCGTCATCGTCTTGCCGCACAACGGCGGCAGCGGTGTCGTCGCAACTGCTTTCGATGCCAAGTATCGTGCGTGTCATGGTTTGGACCTGTTGTGCTGGAACGCCTTGCACGTAACATTGGTGACGCAATCAGACAACAAGGCCGCTATGCAACCTATCCTGATCATCACACGCCCAGCAACAGCTAGCGCTGAATTCGCACATGACGTGCAGCGCACCATGGGGGCCGAACTGTTCGTCTTGCACGCCCCGGCATTGCAGATTGTGCCGCTGGACTATCTTATGCCGGATGCGGCGCATGTGATTTTCACCTCTGCCCGGGCCGTGGCGCAGGCCCCGCTGGGCAAGGGGCTGACTGCCTGGTGTGTCGGTGGCGCGACGGCAGCGGCGGCGCAGGCCAAAGGTTACGACGTGCGCAGTGCAGCTGGCGATGCCTGCGCGCTTGTCGCCATGATCGCGTCGCAGCGCCCTGTCGGTCCGATGGTGCATTTAGCGGGCCGTCATCGCCGGGGGGCTGTCGCGGCGCGACTGACCGCGGCTGGCCTGCGCTGCACCACGATCGAAGCTTATGATCAAATTGCCTTGCCGGTGCCCCAGTCGCTGATTGATGCTGCCGCCGGGTCTGCACGACTTGTCGCACCAGTTTTCTCTGCCCGCTCTGCGCAGGGGTTGCTGGATCTAACGTTCATTGCCCCGCTGCATATCGTCGCGATCAGCGCGTCTGTCGCCAATCTATTCCGCTGCGTTCCGGGGGCCAGCATCTTGACGGTTGACCATCCCGACGCAGATAATATGCGGGACATGACCGTAGCCGTGTTGCGCGGTCTGGATCCGCGAGCGGAGTAGCTCTTGAGCGTGACAGCCTCGCGCGGTAACGTTTTTTGACAATGGCTGGTGACGTGACCGGCAGGGACAGGAAGGTGAATTTCGTGGCGACACAACCAGCAAAAGGGCGCAGTTCGAAATCGAAGGCGAAACCGGACAATGTGACTGAAGCTGAAATCGTTGCGGCACCGCAGGCGGACGCAGAGCGAATGCAGGTTGATATGGCGATGCCGCCCCCTTCGATCACCGCACCCCCGGGCGTGCCGGATACTGTTGCCTCTGCCCCAAAGCCGGAGCCTGTTGGTGCGCCCAAGCCCGAAGCGCCTGCTGCCTCTGCTACACCCGTTAGCCGGCCGCCGCGGCAACAGCTTGAAAAGCGCAAAAGCGTCTTCTTTCCGATGCTTCTGGGCGGCCTGATGGCGGGCGGCATCGGCTATGGCGTCGCGTATACTCAGCTTGGCCAAACGGCTCCCGTGGATATCGAAGGTCTGCAATCCCGGATCGATGCGCTGCAGGCGCAGGTCGATTCTGTCCCTACTGTCGACTTGTCTGGCGTGAAGCAGGACGTCGCAACGCTTGGCCAAGGCGTTGCCGACCTAAGCTCCAGCGTCGGAGAACGCTTCTCCGCGCTGAACGACAGTATTGCGGAGGCCGGCCAGCAGGCACCTTTGATGGGTAAGCAGGCGCAGGAACAAGCGGTTGCACAGCTCAGCGATCAGATTGCATCGCAGCAGGCAGCGCTTGAACAGCAGCGCGCTGATCTGCAGGCGCAGCTTGACGCTACCCGTGCCGAAGCCGAGCAAATTCAACAAACCGCAGTAGTGGCCGCACGAGAGCAGACAGCCCGCGCCGCGCTGGCTCGTGTGCAGGGTGCCATCGAAAGCGGTGCGCCGATGCGCGAGGCCATTGATGATCTTGCGAGCACGCTGAACGATCCCCTGCCAGACGCCCTGACAGCAGTTGTAGACGGTGTTCCAGCACTGGCCAGCTTGCGCGACAGCTTCCCAGAGGCATCCCGCGCCGCCCTTTTCGCTGCCCGCTCTGCGGGAGAGGCGGGCGACGACGTCGGTGGCGTGGGATCATTCCTGCGCAACCAACTAAACGTCCGGTCTGTCGCTCCGCGCGATGGTACCAGCGCCGATGCGACCCTGTCGCGGGCCGAAGACGCCTTGCGCAATGGACGCCTGAACGATGCGCTGGCTGAAATTGCCACGCTCCCGACCTCTGCGCGCGTCGCGATGTCCGACTGGACAACGCAGGCCGAGGCGCGCGCTGCCGCTGTCGACGCTGCTGATCAGCTCGACGCTTCCCTGACCGCTAACTGAAGGCCGCAGACATGATCACAACTCTTATCAAGATCCTGATTTTTGTGGCCATCGTCACCGGCCTGACTTGGGGCGCGGTTCGCCTAATGGATGTGCAGGGCGGGGCCAGCATCTCGGTCGCCGGGTATGAAATCACGCTCAACGCGCTGCAACTGGTCTTTGCGTTTGCCGCTTTGATTGTCGCGGTTTGGCTGACGCTAAAGCTGCTGAAGCTGCTGGTCGCAGTGTTCCATTTCCTGAACGGCGACGAAACTGCAATTTCCCGCCACTTTGACCGCAACCGTGAACGTAAGGGTTACGAGGCGCTGTCCGAAGGCCTGTTCGCGCTGGCGAGCGGCGAGGGGCATCTGGCCCTGACAAAGGCGAAACGTGCTGACAAATATTTGGACCGCCCCGACCTGACGACCCTGCTGACCGCGCAAGCCGCTGAAATGACCGGCGACACCCGCACGGCAGAGGCGAGCTATCGTAAACTGCTTGGAAAAGAAGAAACCCGTTTCGTCGGCGTGCGCGGGTTGATGCATCAGAAACTGGCGATCGGCGATACCGACACTGCGCTGGGCCTTGCCCGCAAAGCTTTCGAGATCAAGCCGAAGCACGAAGAAGTCCAAAACACCTTGCTGAAATTGCAGGCAGAAAAGTCCGACTGGTCCGGCGCGCGGGAAACCCTCGGTGCCAAGCTGAAGTCCGGCAATCTACCCCGCGACGTGTACAAGCGCCGCGATGCCGTGCTTGCGCTGTCAGAGGCAAAGGATATCCTGGACGAAGGCCAATCGATGGAGGCGCGCGAAGCCGCCATTCAGGCCAACAAGCTGTCGCCCGATCTGATCCCCGCGACCGTCATGGCCGCCCGCGCGATGATCTCTGACAACAATGGCCGGGGTGCCAGCCGTATTCTCGCGAAAACGTGGAGCGTGAACCCGCACCCCGATATCGCCGCCGCCTTTGCCGAGATTGCCCCAGACGAGGCACCAGACGCTCGGCTCAAGCGGTTCCGCACCCTGACCAAGCAGAACCCAGCCCACCCTGAAACGCAGATGCTGCTGGCAGAGCTAAATATCGCGGCAGAGCACTTTCCCGATGCGAAACGCGCTTTGGGTCAGATGGTGACTGAAGATCCCACCGCCCGCAGCCTGACGCTAATGGCCGCGATCGAGCGTGGCGAAGGCGCTGATGATGCTGTCGTGCGCGGCTGGCTGACCCGCGCCTTGACCGCCCCGCGCGGCCCGCAGTGGATCTGTGACAACTGCCAGCATATCCATGCGGCCTGGACGCCGATTTGCAGCAATTGCGCTGCCTTTGATACGCTGGAATGGAAGCGCCCCTCAGCCGGCGAAGTTGCAATGCCCGCCGGGACAGAGATGCTGCCGCTTATGGTAGGCCACAAGCCGAACGTCGTTGATGAGGACGACGACTTTCTTGACGCGACGCCTGTGACTGACCCGCACGCGGACACAAAATAGGTCTTTTCCAGTGACACGCGGGGTGCTAGTGGAAATCGAGTAGGCCGCACTAGCTCAGTCGGTAGAGCACATCA
>CAWUXN010000303.1:0-9447 GCA_963926415.1 uncultured Loktanella sp. | reverse complement strand
AAAGCGATATCGAGACAGAGCGCAACGTCATAATCGAAGAGCGCGCCCAGCGCACCGACAATAACCCCGGCGCTTTGGCGCGCGAACAGTTCATGGCCGCGCAATACCAGAACCTGCGATACGGCGTGCCCGTCATCGGCTGGAAGCACGAAATGGCAGAGCTGAGTCTAGAGGATGCGCTGGCCTACTACTCGCTGAATTATTCCCCCAATAACGCGATCCTTGTGGTCGCTGGCGACGTGCAGCCGGATGAAGTGATGGCGCTGGCCGCGCAATATTACGGCGTGATCCCGCCAGAGTCTGACCTGCCGCCTCGTCTGCGCCCGACAGAGCCGCCGCAGACCGCGCCGCGCCGCATGACCTATACCGACCCGCGCGTCAGCCAGCCCTACATTGTGCGCAGCTATTTGGCGACGGAACGCAACACGGGCGATCAGAAGGCCGCCGCCGCGTTGATTTACCTGTCGGAACTACTGGGCGGATCGCCCTTCACATCAGCACTTGGCAAGGCGCTGCAATTCGATACGCAAACTGCCGTTTACACCAATGCAGGCTATGACCCATCGAGCCTAGATACCTCGACTTTTTCGCTGTCAGTGGTGCCGTCCACAGGGGTGAGCCTGAGCGAGGCAGAGGCCGCGATGGACAAGGTTGTTGCAGATTTCATGGCCGCTGATATCGACCCTGCCGCGCTGGACCGGATCAAGACACAGCTGAACGCGCAGGAAATCTATGCGCTGGACAACGTGCAGGGCCGCGCCCAGCGCTATGGTGCTGCACTTACGCAGGGGCTTACCGTGCAGGACGTGCAGGACTGGCCGCAAATCCTACAGGACGTGACAGCCGACGACATCAAGGCCGCCGCCGCGCAGGTGTTCGACCTGAACCAATCGGTGACCGGCTGGGTCGTCACCGAAAAGGAGCAAGCCCAATGATCCGTTTCGCCCTGACCCTTTGCGCCGCGATGGTGGCATCCGTTGCGCATGCTACTGTGGATATCAAACAAGTCACCTCGCCCGGCGGGATCAAGGCCTGGTTGGTAGAAGAGCCCGGCATCCCCTTTGCCGCGCTGGAGATTCGCATCCGCGGCGGAGCATCCCTTGATCTGCCCGGCAAGCGCGGCGCGACTAACCTGATGATGGCCCTAATCGAAGAAGGTGCAGGAGATCTGGACGCACAAGCGTTCCAGACCCGGCGCGAAGAGCTGGCGGCGAGCTATGGCTTTGACACCGGCGATGATGTCGTCGCGATCAGCGCGCAGTTCCTGACCGAAAACCGTGATGCGGCTGTCGCCCTGTTGCGCGATGCGCTGATCGATCCGCGCTTTGACCAAAGTGCCGTGGACCGGGTGCGCGAGCAGGTGCTGTCGAATATCGCCGGTGATGCGAAATCGCCGGGCGCGATCGCCAGTGCTGCGTTTGATGCGGCGGCTTTCGGCGATCATCCTTACGGCTCTTCGTTGGCTGGCACTGCGGATAGCGTTACTGCTCTGACCCGCGATGATATCGTGACCGCCCACGATAATGCTATTACGCGCGACCGCCTGTATGTGGGTGCGGTCGGCGACATCACGGCGGATGAGCTGGGCACCATGCTTGACGAATTGCTGGGCGATCTGCCCGCAAAAGGCCCGGCGCTGCCTGCGGATGCTGACTTTGCCCTGATGGGGGGTACGACTGTCATCCACTATCAGACGCCGCAGTCCGTGGCGCTGTTTGGCCACGAGGGGATCGAGCGCGACGACCCCGACTATTTCGCCGCCTATATCCTGAACGAGGCGCTGGGCGCAGGCGGTTTTGAATCCCGCCTGATGCAAGAAGTGCGCGAGAAGCGTGGGCTGACATATGGCGTCAGCACCTTCCTTGTGTCCAAGTTTCATGCCGATCTGGTGCTGGGGCAAGTCGCATCGGCCAACGCCACGGTCGCGCAGGCGATTGATGTCATTAAAGCGGAATGGGCCCGGATGGCGCAGGACGGCATGACACAGGAAGAGTTGGACCGGGTCAAAACTTATCTGACAGGTGCCTATCCCCTGCGCTTTGATGGCAACGCGGATATCGCAGGTATTTTGGTCGGCATGCAGATGATCGGCCTGCCGCCTGAATACGTTGTGAACCGCAACGACATGCTGAACGCCGTGACGCTGGACGATGTGAACCGTGTTGCGCGCGAATTGTTGCGGCCTGAAAACCTGCACTTTGTCGTGGTTGGAGAGCCTGAGGGGTTGGAGCAAGCCGCGGGGGCTCCCGAATAAAAGTCTTCGTACGAAGACTTTTCCCAGCCCAAGAATTTTCTCGAAAACTCTTGGGCACGTCCCGCGCGTATCACGGTTTTGCCCCTCGCAGAATCGGGCTCTGACTGCTATGTGTTGTGGCATGCCGATAGCTACCCCCCAGATACGCCAGGATGCGCGCCCCGTGATCCGTCAGCTGGACGAATCCGCGATTAACCGCATTGCTGCCGGCGAAGTCGTGGAGCGCCCCGCCTCTGCGGTGAAAGAGCTGGTCGAGAATAGCATCGACGCCGGAGCCACCCGGATCGACGTGACGATCGCGGATGGTGGCAAGACGCTGATCCGTGTCGTGGACGATGGGTGCGGTATCGGCGGGACCGATCTTCCGCTGGCCTTGTCGCGGCATGCCACGTCCAAGATCGATGGCAGCGATCTGCTGAATATCCACTCCTTCGGTTTCCGGGGCGAAGCGCTGCCGTCCCTTGGCGCGGTAGGGCGGCTGACGATCACCAGCCGCGCTGGCGACGAAGGGGCGAGCGTGCATGTTGCTGGCGGACGCATGGGCGACGTGCGGCCCGCCGCCTGTGCACGTGGCACGCAGGTTGATCTGGCCGATCTGTTTTATGCCACCCCTGCGCGGCTTAAGTTCCTGCGCACGGACCGCGCCGAAACGCAGGCGGTTGTCGATGTGATACGTCGCCTTGCCATGACTGAACCTTTTGTCACGCTGATCCTGCGCGATGCGACAGGCGGCGATACCCGCACCCTGTTCCGCGTGGACAGCGAGACGGGCGATATGTTTGATGCCCTGAATGGTCGTCTTCGTGCCGTGCTGGGCCGTGATTTTGCCGACAACGCCCTGCCGCTGGATGCAGAGCGTGATGGGTTTCACATGACCGGCTTTGCTGCCCTCCCGACCTATTCCAAGGGTGCTGCCGTCGCGCAGTACTTGAACGTAAACGGTCGCCCTGTGCGGGATAAAATGCTGCTGGGTGCACTGCGCGCCGCCTATATGGACGTGATGTCGCGCGATCGGCATCCCGTCGCCTGCCTGTTCATCGACTGCGATCCTACGTTGGTCGACGTAAACGTCCATCCCGCGAAATCAGAGGTCCGCTTTCGCGATCCAGCTTGCGTGCGGGGGCTCATCGTGTCCGGGATTCGCCACGCGTTGGCTGCTGCCGGGCACCGGAGTTCGACCACCGTGGGTCACGCCGCGTTGGGCGCGATGGCACCGACGCCTGCACCCGCAGGCCCGCCCCGTGTTTATCAGATGGACCGGCCCGCACACGGCCCGCGCTTTACCGCCGCGTCGATGACGTTCCAGTCGGGCTTTGCGGAGCAGCCCTCTGCACGGATAGAGACGGAGGCCGAGGCGGGAGCACAAACCGAGGCGCAGCATTTGCCCCTTGGCGCTGCTCGGGCGCAGTTGCACGAGAATTACATTCTGTCCCAGACAGAGGCCGGTTTGGTCATTGTCGATGCCCATGCGGCGCATGAACGGCTGGTTTACGAACGGCTCAAGGCACAGATGGCGGGCACCGGCGTTGCGGCGCAGGCCTTGCTGATCCCTGAAGTCATCGATCTGACCCCGACCGAATCCGCGCTTTTGCTAGAGGCAGCGGCAGAGCTGTCGCGCCTTGGTTTGGTGATTGAACCCTTTGGCGGCAGCGCGATTGCGGTCCGCGAAACGCCCGCGATCCTTGGCACTGTCGACGCCCGTCGCCTTGTGCTGGACGTGCTGGATGCGCTGCAGGACGGCGGCGATACGGCCCCGTTGCAGGCGCGGATCGATGCAATCCTGTCCCGCGTGGCCTGCCATGGCTCTGTCCGCACAGGCCGCCGCATGTCCGGCCCCGAAATGAACGCCCTGCTGCGAGAGATGGAGGCGACGCCCCTGTCGGGCCAATGCAACCACGGGCGCCCCACGTCGATTACGCTGTCGATGGCAGATATCGACCGGCTGTTTGGGCGTACATGATCCAGATCAGTGCGTTGACGCTTGATCTGTCCGATCCGCTGGTGCTGGCGGCGCTGGTGGCCACCGCTGTACTGGTCGTCCTGTTCTGGCTGCTGATCGCCGCCGCCCGCCGCGCGGCCCGCACGGTTCAGACCGTTGATTCGCTGGCCGGGCAGTTGGGACAACTGGGCGATTACATGCAGGCGCTGGGCAACGGGCAAAGCCAGCTGGCCGGCAACATCCAGACCGTCAGCGATGCGCAAGCCAGCGCTCAGACGCGCGTCATCCAGACCGTCGAAACCCGGCTGGCGCAGGTGAATGCGCAGGTGGCTGAAAAGCTGGCCGATAACGCTCTGAAATCCGCCCGCAGCATGTTTGACCTTCAAGAGCGGATGAAAGAAACGCTGACCGGAAGCTCTGAGAAATCAACTAAGCAGCTGACGGAACTGCAGGAGCGTCTGGCCACCATCGACCGGGCGCAGTCCAACATTGAAAAGCTGTCGGGTGACGTGCTGTCTTTGCAGGATATCCTGTCGAACAAGCAGCGGCGCGGGTTGTTTGGTGAAATTCAGCTGACGGATATCGTGTCAAAGGCGCTGCCGACCGACAGCTATACCCTGCAGCACACCCTGACGAACGGCAAACGAGCGGACTGCCTTGTGCATCTGCCAAACCCGCCGGGCCCCATCGTCATCGACGCCAAGTTCCCCTTCGAAGCCTACGAGGCGCTGGCCCGCGCAGAGACGCCAGATCTGCAGAAAATCGCCCTGCGCGATTTGGGGCAGGCCGTGCGCGTTCATATCAAGGCAATTTCCGAGAAATACATCATCGAGGGCGAAACTGCCGACGGTGCGATCATGTTTTTACCGTCCGAGGCCGTCTATGCAGAGCTGCACTCCCGTTTGCCCGAAGTCGTGCGCGCCGGTTTCGACGCCCGCGTCTGGATCGTGTCGCCGACGACCTGCATGGCGACTCTGAACACGATGCGCGCGATCCTCAAGGACGCGCGGATGCGCGAGCATACCAACGAGATCCGCAAAAACCTGAAGCTGCTGCACCGCGATGTCGAACTAATTGGCGCGCGGGCCAGCAAGCTGGAGATCCATCTGCGGCAGGCAAGCGAGGACGTCTCTGGCGTGCTGACGGCGGCCACCCGGGCCGGAAAACGGGCTGACCGGCTGGACAACTTCGACTTTGAAGAGCTATCGCCAAGCGAAGCCAGCGATCCTTTGCCTCTTGCACCGCACCGGGTCAGCGGCCAAGACTGACGCCGACCGCGAAAGGACTACGCACATGAAATACGCCCTGATGACCTTTGCCGCCCTGACCGTTTCGGCCTGCACGGGCTTTCTGTCGGATGGTCCTGTCGCAATGCAGGGTGCATTTAGCGATGCATTCCGCGACACGCCCTTCGCGGACGGTGCTGCTGTGACTGTTCTGGTGAAAGACACAGATCCTTTGCGGACCATCCAAAGCTTTAGCCTGGTGCCCTGCCAGGGGGGCAACGCGGTCTGCGGCGGCTCTGACCGTGGCAATGCCGGCACATTGACGCTGGAAGGCGGTCAATACGTCGTGCGCGGGGCCTATACCGAGCGTGATTTCTATCTGGATCCCAACGGCGACGGTTTCATGGGGCGCGGCATCGTGCTGGTCCCGCTCGCTTGGAACTAAGCCTGCGACAGATCACCACAAGGGAAATCTGAAACCTTTTGTCCCGCCCCCGCGTAGCTTGTGTCATGACACATGCCAACGCCCGCGACGGAGCCCGAAATGCCATTTGAGACCTTTACCAATCTGCCCCGCAAGATCGCGGTGATCGGGGCCGGCATTTCGGGCATGGGGGCTGCACATGCACTGGCCCGCGACCACCGAGTCGTCCTGTTCGAAGCCGGAACGCGCCTTGGCGGTCATGCCCGCACCCGGATGGCCGGGCCGCAAAAGGACACGCCGGTCGATACCGGCTTTATCGTGTTCAACTATGCCAATTATCCGCACCTGACAGCGCTGTTCGATCACCTGTCGGTGCCGGTCGTCAAAAGCAACATGAGCTTTGGCGCATCCTTTGATGGCGGGCGGCTGGAATATGCGCTGACCTCGCTGGACGCACTGTTTGCGCAGCGGCGCAATGCGGCGAACCCCTATTTCCTGCGGATGATCCGGGACGTGCTGCATTTTAACAAACATGGGCTGGCCGCCTGTCAGGACACCGACCTGACCATTGGCGGTCTGCTCGCAAAGCTGGGGCTGTCTGAATATTTTCGCGATCATTACCTGCTGCCGTTTTCCGGTGCGATCTGGTCCACGCCCAAGGAAAAAATCCTTGATTTCCCGGCCTATACGTTGCTGAAATTCTTTGAAAACCATGCGCTGCTGGGGGCCACCGGACAGCACCAGTGGTACACCGTAGATGGCGGCAGCATCCAATATGTCCGCCGCCTTGGCAGCGACCTGGACAATCGCGGCGTTGATGTTCGGCTTGGTGCGCCCATCGCGGCCGTGCGCCGAAACCCCGCTGGTGTGCAGGTCCGCGCCGTGGGGGCGGAGTGGGAGGATTTCGACGAGGTCGTCTTTGCCACCCATTCCGATGACACGCTGGCGCTGCTGGCCGACGCCACCCCGGACGAGCGTTCGATTTTGGGGGCTGTGCGCTATCAGGCGAACAGCGTTGTGCTGCATTCGGACACCGCGATCATGCCCAAGCAGCGCAAGGTCTGGGCGTCCTGGATCTATACCGAAAGTGCGGAAAAGCGCAGTGATCAGATCGACCTGACGTATTGGATGAACTCGCTTCAGCCATGGCTGAAAGGGGCGGAATACATGGTGACCCTGAACACCACCCGCACCATCCGTGAAGATCTGATCTGGGACCAGACCAGCCTGCGCCACCCCGTCTATGACACCGCCGCGCTGGCCGCGCAGGAACGTGCACAAGTGCTGAACGGTACCAACCGGACATGGTTCTGCGGCGCTTGGATGAAGAACGGCTTTCACGAGGACGGGTTGTCCTCGGCCTATGATGTAGTCACCGCGCTGAATGCGAACGAGCGGCTAGAGATGGCCGCACAGTGACCGGGATCGATCATATCGCCGGGCACACCTTTCACAGCCGCAAAGGCGCGGTGAAGAACGCCTTTCGATACTCGATCGACTACTTGATGTGCGATGCAGAGGTGGATGTGAGGAGCCCCTCTCTATTCGGGCGCAACCGGGGCGGCGTGATGTCGCTGTATGACCGCGATCATGGCGGCGCGATCAAGAA
Source organism: uncultured Loktanella sp. (assembly GCA_963926415.1). Classification (GTDB taxonomy): domain Bacteria; phylum Pseudomonadota; class Alphaproteobacteria; order Rhodobacterales; family Rhodobacteraceae; genus Loktanella. The sequence continues at coordinate 1,995 of CAWUXN010000303.1, read as the reverse complement.
TGGCACAGGGGCGGCGTGGATCCGTGCCGTGCTCACCGCCAATGATATTGAGCTGACCGGCCGGATCGATCTGTTGGCGCAACCGCGAGTGCTGGGCCATGTGTTCAACCCCGTAAGCTTCTGGCTGATCCACGATGACGCTGGCGTGCTGCGCTGCGTCATCGCAGAAGTCTGCAATACCTTCGGCGATCGCCATTCCTATCTGTGCCGCAGCGCGAACCTTGCGCCGATCACAAAGGACGTGCCGTTGGCGGCGGATAAGATATTCCATGTTTCACCTTTTCAGCCGATTGAGGGAGAATATAAGTTTCATTTTGATATCACGCCGGACACTATCGATGTGCGTATCGACTACACCCGCGGCGAGGGTGGGTTGATTGCGACGTTGTACGGCCCTCGCAAACCGCTGACCAATGCGGGCATCCTGCGGTCGATCCTGCGCCGCCCCTTCGGATCGCGGCGCGTGGTGGCACTGATCCATTGGCAAGCGATCAAGCTGTGGTGGAAGGGCGCGACCTTCCGTCCTTGGACCAAGCCGCCCACAGACGACATCACATGACCCGGCTTCCCGCCTTTGCGCTGTTCGCAGCGATCATCAACGCGGCGGGGCTGCCGATTTATATCTACGCACCTAAGTATTATGCCGACACTTACGGCGTCAGCCTGACAGCACTGGGCGCTCTGCTGGCCGCGTTGCGGTTGGTGGATGTCGTGCAGGACCCTTTGTTGGGCTGGGTCAGTGAGCGACTGGATAGGGGTAAGGCATGGGCCGTTACTATCGGCGTGCTGCTGCTGGCCGCATCCATGCTAGGCCTGTTCGCCGTGCCGCCGCCTATCGCCCCATTATGGTGGTTCGGAATCACGATCACGGCCCTGTTCAGCGCGTTTTCATTCCTGACCATCAACTTCTATGCCCAAGGCATCGCCAAGGCAGGCGCAGGCGGAGATGGCCATGTACGATTGGCTGCGTGGCGGGAAACCGGTGCGCTGCTGGGTATCTGCGTTGCCGCCATCGCGCCTACGCTGTTGATGGGCGCGGTCGCGGCCCCCTTTGCCGTCTTCGCGTGGGGCTTTGCCGCGCTGGCGCTGGTGGCCGCCGCCGTCATGTGGGGCGAATGGCAGGGCCGCACGGTGGCAGAGGCCACGCCGATCCGCACGATCCTGTCTGACAACATCACCCGTCGCCTGTTGTTGCTCGCGGTGGTTAACGCGACGCCGCTGGCAGTGTCATCCACTCTGTTCCTGTTTTACGTCGATGGCCGCCTGCAAGCGCCGGGATGGGAGGGGCCCTTGTTGGTCCTGTTCTTCCTTGCCGCCGCGTTGTCCTCTCCTGTCTGGTCGGCGCTGGCCCGCAGGTTCGGACCCAAGCGCGTGTTGCTTGCCGCCATGGCCCTCGCGGTGCTGTCCTTCGGTTATACGCTGCGTTTGGGGGCCGGAGATCAGGTCGCCTTTGCCGTGGTCTGCGTGCTGTCGGGCGCATCCATCGGGGCCGACCTGACCCTGCTGCCCGCAATGTTTGCCCGCCGCATGGCGACGGTGTCGCCCAATGGTGGGCAGGGCTTTGGGCTTTGGTCTCTCGTCAACAAGCTGACGCTGGCCTTCGCCGCTGCTTTGCTGCTGCCGCTGCTGGAACAGGCGGGCTTTCAGTCCAGTGGGGGCAGCACTGCGCAGGCGCTGACGCTTCTGACTTGGTTTTACGCAGGCGTACCTTGCGTGCTCAAATTACTGGCAATCGCGCTGTTATCGGCCACCCGGCTTGAGGACGAATGATCCGACACTATCTGTAGTCCAACAAAGACAGGAGAGAGTGACGTGGACTGGCAAGGCAAAAGATACTGGATCGTTGGAGCAAGCGAAGGTCTGGGCCGCGCCTTGGCGCATAAACTCAGCCGTGTCGGCGTTGAACTAGTCGTCTCTGCAAGGTCAGAGGATCGCTTGAAGTCGTTGGTCGAGGAGCTGCCCGGCAAGGCCAGCTATGTCACCGTGGATGTGTCC
>CAWUXN010000302.1:0-7797 GCA_963926415.1 uncultured Loktanella sp. | reverse complement strand
ACTGCGCTTCGCCGCGGCGGGATTGCCGCGACAACACTGTCGGGCGTTTTCGTTGCAATGACGATCGCCGTGTTCCTTGGGGTGCCAGAGCCGCTGATCGGGATCTTCGTGGATGCGGACTCGCCGGTGCGGGCAGATGTCGTCGTGCTGGGCGTCAGCCTGCTGGCAATGGCGGCCCTGTTCCAGCTGGTCGATGCGGCGCAGGTCATGGCGCTGGGCCTGCTGCGTGGCATTCAGGATACCGCCGTGCCTATGATGATCGCTGCGGTCAGCTATTGGGTCATCGGCATTCCGACCGGTTACCTGATGGCCTTTACGCTGGGCTGGGGCCCGCAGGGCCTGTGGCTGGGCCTAGTTGTCGGTTTGGCCTTTGCCGCAGTCGCTCTGACCTCGCGGTTTTGGCGCAGGCGGCTGAAACATCCCATGGTTTCTGGAACCGCCGCTTGATGACCGGTGTTGATCAGCATGTTTGATTTTATCACCAGCCTGATCGACACGATGGGGGCCTTCGGCGTCGGCATCGTCATGTTTTTGGAAAATGTCTTTCCCCCAATCCCGTCGGAACTGGTCATGCCACTGGCCGGGTTCAACGCGGCGCAGGGGCGTGCGTCGCTGTTCGCTGTCTTTGTCCTAGGCACCATCGGCACAGTGCTTGGCGCTTGGCTTTGGTACGAGGTTGGCCGCCGTCTGGGCCGCGATCGCTTGCGGCGGTTCATTGGCAAATATGGCATCTGGCTGACGCTCAGCCACGACGACATCGAGAGCGCGTTTGACTGGTTTAACCGTCACGACAAAGGCGCGACCTTTTTCGGGCGGATGATCCCGGGCGTGCGCACGATGATTTCCGTGCCCGCAGGCATTGCTGAAATGTCGGTGCCTCGGTTTTTAGTTTATACCACCGCAGGCAGCGCACTGTGGAATATGGCGCTAATCGCTGCGGGTTATCTGCTCGAGTCGCAATATGACCGCGTCGTGGATTACCTGAACCCGGTTACGAACTTGATCCTTGGCGTGATTGCCGTCGCCTATGTCTATCGAGTCGTGCGCCAGTTGCTGCAGCGGCGTAGGGCTTAGTCGTCGCTGTGTTTCGGCGCATCGTAGGCGGCCAGCAGGCGGTCAGCGTTTTGCGGACCAGCACAGTGCGCAGATCGTGCATCGCGAGAAGCAGGGTGTTGGTGACATCCTCTAGCTGGTCATCTGATGCTTAGGACTGCACCAACTGCCTGTTGATGTTCAGATAGTCCACGGCCCGGTGAATGTCGTCGATATCGCGCCGAGCTAGCAAGGCGACGCGGTTATCCAACCAGTTCTGAATAGCGGCGATATCGGCAGGGGTCAGAACGCGGTCGCCCTGCGGCTTTACCTCGCCATTGCGGTCGTTGACGATCGCCAGTTGGTCCATCTCGATCCTGCGCTGACGGTTTTGCGTATCCACGCAGAACACGGCAGCCCCGTTTTAGCGGATTCGGAAGTAGTAATCTGGAAGATCAGCGCCCAAGCACCTTGACCCATTTTTGTGTCACGATAGCGAACTGCCCCGGGCGATCAAGCCTGCAGGCGGATACCATCAGGTGAGCCCACTGCAGAATGTCTTGATCCGTGCGCAGGCGTCGGCCAGCGCCGTGTCGGAGGTGGCATAGCTTACGCGGAAATGGGGCGACAGGCCAAAGGCCGCACCAAAGACGACGGCGACGCCAGTCTCGTCCAGAAGAGCGGTGGCGAACGCCTCGTCCGTGTCGATAAGGGTGCCGCCCGCACTGGTTTTGCCGATGCAATCCTTGATTGATGGGTAGACATAGAATGCGCCCTCTGGCCGGGGGCAAGTGATGCCGGGGCAGTCGTTCAGTCCGTCGACGACCAGATCGCGGCGACGGATGAACATATCGTTGTTCGGCTTCAGGAAATCCTGCGTGCCGGTCAATGCTTCGACTGCGGCCCACTGGCTGATGGTGCATGGGTTGGACGTGGATTGCGACTGCACTTTTCGCATCGCTTTGATCAGGTTTTCAGGTCCTGCGGCATAGCCAATGCGCCAGCCGGTCATGGCATAGGCTTTGCTGACGCCGTTGACGGTCAGGGTGCGGTCATACAGGCCCGGCTCGACCTCTGCTGGGGTGCAGAAGGTGAATGCCCCGTAGGCCAGATGTTCATACATGTCGTCGGTCATCACCCAGACGTGGGGATGCTTTAGCAGCACGTCGGTCAGCGCCTTCAGCTCGTTCCAGCTGTATCCCGCTCCAGTGGGGTTAGAGGGAGAGTTGAACAGGAACCATTTGGTGCGCGGCGTGATCGCGGCCTCTAGCTGCTCTGCCGTGATCTTGTAGCCGCGCGCCATATCGCCTTCGATAAACACCGGCTCGCCGCCGCCAAGCAGCACCATGTCGGGATAGCTGACCCAGTAAGGGGCCGGGATGATAACCTCGTCGCCGCGGTTCAGCGTCGCCATGAAGGCGTTATATAGCACTTGCTTGCCGCCGGTGCCTACGCTGACCTGCGCGGGGGTGTAATCAAGGTTGTTGTCGCGCTTGAACTTGTCGCAGATTGACTGTTTCAGTTCCGGGATACCATCGACGGCAGTGTATTTCGTCTTGCCGTCTTTGATCGCCTGGGTGGCTGCGGCCTTGATGTTGTCAGGCGTGTCGAAATCCGGCTCTCCTGCGCCCAATCCGATGATATCACGGCCCTGCGCCTTCAGCTCTGCCGCGCGGGTGGTGACGGCGATGGTGGGAGAGGGTTTGACGCGGTCTAGGGTCGCAGACAAAAAGGTCATGAGGGGCATCCAGTGGTCAAAGGGCGTTGCCTGTGTCATAAGATGATGAACCCAGTCCACGCAAGCGATGAGGAAGTTTAAATGCCCGATTCCGATTGGTACAGCGACGATGCCGCCACCTTTGGTGACCGCCTGACAGCCGCCAGAGAAGCCGCAGATCTGACTGTCGAAGGTCTGGCTACGCGGTTGGGGGTCAAGGTGTCTACCCTTGCAGGGTGGGAGCAGGATCTAAAAGAGCCGCGCGCCAACAGGCTGCAAATGCTGGCAGGCATGCTGAGCGTCAGCCTGACATGGCTGCTGACGGGGCAGGGCGATGGTTTGCCGCCGCCAGGCGATGATGCCGTGACCGATATGGATGCCCGCGCCTTGCTGGCAGAATTGCGCGATCTGCGCCTGTCGATGGCCGCCAGTGCCGATCGTCTGGCCCGGCTGGAAAAGCGGCTGCGTGAAAAGTTTAAGGACGACAGATGACCGAAACCGTGGAAATCGCGCGCAAGCGCTTGATCATGCGGTCCATGCGCCGCGGCATCAAGGAAATGGACCTGATCCTGTCGGATTTCGCCAGCCGGGCGCTGGGCGGATATGACGCGGATCAGCTGGCCTTGTACGAGGCATTGCTGGATGAAAGCGATTTGGACATCTACCACTGGGTCAGCGGTCAAAGCGAAGCGCCTGCTAGGTTCTCGCCGCTGGTCAGCGATATTGCGATCGGTGCGACAGGCTTGACACGACCGCACGCGACTTAACGAAATTTTTGATAATTTTTTGCAGTCTACGTTTCAGACAAATGGAACGGAGACTGCAATGACCTTACACGCCAAACTGAACACGATATACGATAATATGCCGAAGTCCGCGGACAACGCGGCCTTAATGGCGACTTATCTGGATCCTCTGCTGCTGTTCAACGTCGGCGACAACGAGGTCACGGCAGGAGAACTTAAATCTCGCGGAGATTAGCAAGGCAGCAACTTCAGCTATAACCTAAAGAAACTGGTCGATAACGCTTAGATGCATCATGAGCGGTCAGAAAACGACCGCCGGTCGGTGCGGGTGCGCATGAAGTAAAGAGGGAGTGATATCCGGCAGATTGTCTCTACCCTGTTCGCCATCCATGCAGAGGGGTTCTTGTCACGCGGGGTCGTGGATCAGCAGGGGATCGAGGATATCACCGGATCGCTCCGCCGGGTGGAACGCTATTGGACCGAACAGATCCGCTATATTTACTGCCGCGCATCCGACAGCGCGAGGCTTTGCAGCTCTCGCAGCAGCTTGCGTTCCATCGCTGCGGCGTAGTTGTCGAACCCGAGCGCTGTTTCGACAAAGGCACCGGGCCCGCGAATGACGTAGGCGCGAAAATAGGCTGATAGCTCTTTGATATCCGCAGCAGTTGCGTTGTCGCTGGTTTGGCTATCGTCCCCGATGGTCAGCCCGTTGACCGTGACGCCCTGCGGCGTACGGGCGGTCGAAATGTCCTGCGGTCGCGGTCCCGTGTTGGCGATACCGTCCCCCGACAGGTCCAGCGTGCGGCTCCAGCAGTGTGCTTGGGTGTCCAGCATGGCAAACCCCATCAACATGGCAGAGCCAAGCGCCGTCGTTTGATCCTGCACACTGCGCGGCGCGGTCAGGATGCGCTGGCGTGCCGCATTCAGATCACCAATGTCCGCGATTATCGTCCAAGGCAGAATGATTGTCTGGGCAGAAGGACCGCTCCATTCAAAGACGCTCAGGCGGATCGGTGCGCCGGGCTGCTGCAGGATTGCCTGCGCTACGTTGTCGGAGCCAAAGGCCTGCGCCAGCCCTTGCCGTTGCAGATCATATTCGCGGTCGTCGACAGAGCCGGAAATATCAAGTCCCAGCGCCAGTGCCTGACGGCAGGCAGCGTCGGCAGCTCCAGCGCTGATCAGCAGGGCGGCGATAATGCAGGCTATCCTCATCCCTGCGCGCTTATCTCAGCAGTGCTGCCCAGCACTTGCACGCCAAGTTCTTTAATCAATTTGCGGCGCATGGCGCGAGGGTAATCGGAAAAGCTATCTGCAGTTTCCAAAAATGCGCCGGGTCCGTGCAGTACTTCATCGCGGTAAAAGGGGATCAGGCCGACCTCGCCTTCAAAGTCGGCGGCGTTGACGACCAGACCGTTCACGGTGACGTCTTGAAACGGAAAGGCGCGGTAGGCGTCTTGGGGCCCAAAACCTTCGTTATTGATGCCGTCGCCAGCGACATCCACCGTTTGAAATAGACAGGGCGGGGCGGTGCGAAGCAGACCTGCCGCGTGCCCGAGGGCATAACCCAATGCTGTCGGAAAGTCGTTGTGGCTGCGTGGGCTTGCGGCAATTTGGGCGGACAGGCGGGTCAGATCAGCAGGTGCGCGGATCAGTGTCCAGTCGGCCAGCAGCGCTTGGTTATAACGACCGGACCATTCAAAGGCCGCCAGCGCGACCGGATCGTCACTGGTGAAGAAGGCGGCGACCACATCGGGCGCGATCAGCGCCTGCGCCAAACCGTGCCGCTGCAACCGATCTTCGGCCGCATCAACAGAGGATGACACGTCGATCGCAAGGACCAGTGCCAGCCGACAGGCCTGCGCGGGTGACGCCATCAGCGTTAGCGCCGCCAGACCTACCAGCTTGCGCAACACCTTACCAGTGACCGGTATTTTTCATGCTCGCCCAAGGTTCAGCGGACGGCAGGGCATCACCCTTTTGCAGCAGCTCGACCGAGATGTTGTCGGGCGAGCGAACGAACGCCATATTGCCGTCGCGCGGCGGGCGGTTAATCGTGATGCCGTTGTTCATCAGGTGCTGGCAGATCGCATAGATGTCATCGGTTTCATAGGCGAGGTGGCCGAAATGGCGGCCGTCAGAGGGCAGACCATCGTCGCCGTCCCAGTTGTAGGTCAGCTCGACCGGGCAATCCTCGTCGCCCTCGGCCGCCATGAAAATCAGGGAAAAGCGGCCGCCTTCGTCATCGCGGCGTTTCGTTTCTTTCAGACCCAGCAAGTTAAAGAACGCCATCGTCTTTTCCAGATCCTTCACGCGGACCATGGTGTGCAGATATTTCAAGGACATCGCTGTCATTCCTTTATCATAGTATGTGTCAGTGCAGACTTAGCCTGCGGGCCTCCGCTGCCAAGCTGGCATTAGAATGCAGAGCGCAGATCCATGCCAACGGTGGCATATTCCGTGTCAAAACGCTCTGCCAGAGAGAACGTGCGGCCCAAACCGACAGTCATTACCGGGCTGAAGCCATAGTATTCGAAGTTGTCAAACTGCGCCGCCACTTGCGCGTTCACGCTGCGGTCGCGCCTGGTCCCGGTGATATAGATGGATTCGCCGTAATTACGCTCTTCCAGTTGCAGGCCGAATCCAAAGCGAACGTTCATTAGCGGTTTGGCCAGATCAAGACCCATACCAACCCGCCAGGCGCTGAAATCATCCTCGGCGCTGTCTGAAATGCTGCTGCGCCGCGCAAGGCTTAGGCTGACGATGTTGCCGGACGGCTGCAGGCTGGAATAGCCGATTCCGGCACCCACATTTAGAACGTCCGGATATTCGATTGGGCCGCCAAAGATGTCCGTCTGTTTATTGCGGGCCGATACGTTCTGGCGTGCAAAGACGTCCAGACGCAGCTGGTCGGTCCGGCTCAGGGCAAAGGTGTGGGCCACGGAAGGTGAAAAAAACACCTGATATGGATTACCACCATACCACGACTTTCCGGCGTGCAGTTGCAGTGTCGTCGGCCGCGTACCGGGCTTGAGTATCCAGTTCTGGATCACGCTGAACGAGGCCTCTGTATAAGAAAAATCGTTGCCGCTTTGGGGCAGGTTGCTGGTGTCGCTGATACTGGTTTCGATGTCGCGCTGCAGGGCGTCCTTGGACGACTGGCTCAGGGCGTAGTTTGTCGTGCGCACATCAAAGGCCAGCGACAGTTGCAGGCGTTCCGTTTCCAGCGCGCGATATTTCACGGCGGCGGCGGCGTCGAACTGGACACCGGACAGAGGCTTGGCCGACTCGCTGAGCACCGTGATAAACGGACCGATTGTCGCAGTGTCAGAGCGCGAGCCGTTGTTGATGTTGTTCGACGGGGACGCGCCGAATTTCAGGGTGAATGAAAGCGGGTTGCGGTTGCGCACAAATGCATAGTCCTGCGCGACCGACTGCGCGCCAGACGCATCCGGTGCCGCCTGCCGGGCACGGCGCAGCCAGAGCTGGGCGCGTGTGTCTTGGCCAAGCTCTGCATGGGCACGGGCGGCCAGACGCGCCGCAACATACCGCGAGGTATCATCATTCGCCGCCTGATAGCCGCGCTGCGCGAGATCAATGGCCATTGCAGGCTGACCCTGATCCAACGCGGCCTGCGTCCCTAGGATCAAGGCTGCCGGGTCGCGCGGGTCACGTTCCAATAGTGCGTTCAAAGCCTGCGCTGCATCAGCCGGGCGTCCTGCATTCAGCAGCTGCTGCGCCATTACGCGCATGTCTTCGGCTGTCAGGGTGACGGCTTTGGTCGCGGAGTTTTGGGCCAGGCCCGCCATCGGTGATGCCATCAGCATCATGACCGCGGTGGCGACGGATTTAAGCAAGGTCATCGGTACAGAATCGCTCCACCTGTCTCCCAAACTGTTGAGTCGTTTGAATTCAACGTGATGTTGCCGACGATCTCTCCGCCTTGGCTTTTGGTAGTGTCGCCTGCGAGGATACCGTTGAATGTGCCGGTTTCATCGGTCGAGTACACATCGCTCGTGATTTCACCATTCTCAGTCAAAGCTGATGAAAGGCCAATGATCCGCTCCACGTTTGGCAGCATTGTCACGGCGTCGCCGTTTTCGATGGTTGCGCGCCGGTCTGTGATCCGGCCTTTGACGGCGTCATTGGCGTCATTGGCGTCATTGGCGTCATTGGCGTTAAAGCCCTCAAATTCGATATCCATCGACATGTTACCAGTCGTATATTCTAAGTAGTTCGGATTGTCTGAGACGCACACACCGGCATACTGGCCCGTAAGTTTCGCCTGACCTGTTGTTGGGATGA
>CAWUXN010000301.1:0-11983 GCA_963926415.1 uncultured Loktanella sp. | reverse complement strand
CTGGCACGTCAGCGAAGAACGTGGCCGCCTGATCTATCAAGACGAGCGCGGGTTGCTGGATCTACCCCTGCCCGCCCTGCCCGGCCCGCATCAGATCGGCAACGCAGGCATGGCCATCGCCGCCCTGCGTCATTTGTCCGGCGAACAGGACGAGGCCGCCTGCGAGGCCGCCGTGACCCGCGTCAGCTGGCCCGCCCGGATGCAGCGCCTGACGTCAGGCACCCTTGTCGATCTGGCTGCCCCGGCAGAGCTGTGGCTGGACGGCGGTCATAACCCTGCTGCCGGGCGTATGCTGGCCGCAACGCTGGCCGCCCTGCCGCCAAAGCCGACGCATCTGATCTGCGGCATGCTGAACACCAAGGATATCACCGGATACCTGACGCCACTGGCCGAACAGGCCATCACCCTGACCGCCGTGTCGATCCCGGGCGAAGCTGCCACCATCCCAGCGAAGGACACCGCCCGCATTGCTGAGGCTGCCGGGCTGGCCGCCTCTACGGCCCCGGATGTGCAAACAGCCCTGCACGATCTGGCCGCGCGTGGCCCCGTTCGGGTGCTGATCTGCGGCTCGCTGTATCTGGCTGGCCATGTGCTGCGGCTGAACGGCAGCGGCGGACCGGTCTAAGCCCTCCGCGGGCGCGGCGCGCTGGTTGGCGTTAACGATCTGTTTGAGATTGGAATTCACAGGCGGGGCGCGAATTGTTAAGGTCGCGCCCCGCCTGATAGTACCCTGACATGCTGCGTTGCACCGCCCGTTCTTATACTCTGACAGCCGCCCTAATCGCGGCCCTGTCGCCCGCCTGTACCTTGGCGGCCAACGTGAACTTCTGCTGGATCGGCGCAGGCGGCGATACCATGACCGGCCGGATGCAGATCCCCGACGATCAGATGCGCAAACCCGTCCTGACCAAAGCGGACCTGAACCGGTTCAAGATCTCTGGCTATCACCAAGGCCAGTTCCTTAGGGCTTGGGGCAGGCCAGCGCATAGACGACATTCATCTGCGCTTTGATCAGCAGCAGATGGTGTTCCTGACCGGCGGCAGCTTTCAAAGCCTCAATCCGCAGGACTGGAACGCGAACGGCAATGGGACGAACTGCGGCAAGCCCGGCTTTGGCTTTAACTCTGGCAATTACGCGCAGGATATCTGCGTTAACGGCACTTATATTCAGGCCAGTAGCATCGATCCCGCGACGCCCTTAACGGCGACTTTTCCCCCGTCATGCCCGACTGCAGCGGGGTGAATCCCACAAGCAAATCACCGATTCGCGAATCAGGGGATTGACGCCGAATCACTGCTCACGTTAAGGTTATTTCAACCAAGAAGAGAACGGGTGGGCTAAACCACCGCATCCTTCGGCGAGCGGGGCAGGGAAAAAGGCAGATCGTTTGATCTGCCTTTTTACTTTTCCGATCAGGCCTTTGAAAACACCCAAGATCACCCTGGCGCGGTCAGTCCTGACCCCAGCCATCAGCCTGCATCTCGCGCAGTCGGCTGGCGGTCCGCTCGAACTCGAACGACCCCTCACCCTCGCGGTACAGATACTCCGGCGTAGCCGCGGCAGAGCAAATCAGCCGCGTCTTCGCCTCGTAGAGCGCGTCGATCAACGTCACAAAGCGCTTCGCCTCGTTGAAATTGTCCCGGCCCAGCGACGGGATGTCTTCTAGAATCAGCACCCGCACCGCATCCGCCAGCGCAAGGTAGTCAGCAGCGCCCAGCGGCTTGCCGCACAGGTCATAGAACTTGGCCCGCGCGACGCCGTTATGGAACTGCGGCAACACCACATCGCGACCTTTGATCCGCAGGGTAAGCGGCTCGCTTTCGCTGTGGCTGATATCGTCCCAGATTGCTTTGATCCGCGCCCGCGCGGCACTGTCAGCGGGGGTGAAATAGACCTCAGCCCCCGCCAGCCGCCCCTGCCGATAATCGGTCTCGGCTGCCAGTTCGTGCACCACCATCCGGTCCTTCAACAGATCAATGAACGGCAAGAATAACTGCCTGTTCAGCCCGTTCTTGTACAGATCATCCGGCGGACGGTTCGACGTTGTGATGACGGTCACGCCCGCGGCAAGCAGCGCCTCAAACAGGCGGCCAACGATCATTGCGTCGGTGATGTCGGTGATCTGCATCTCGTCAAATGCCAGCAGCCGGATGTCGGCGGTCAGCTTCGCGGCTACGGGCTTGATCGCATCATTCACGCCGGTTTTGCGCGCCTCGGAGATCTCGGCGTGGACCCATTGCATGAAGGCGTGAAAGTGCTGACGCCGTTTCGGCACGTCGATATTCTCGTACGCCAGATCCATCAGCATAGATTTGCCGCGCCCCACCCCGCCCCACATGTAAAGGCCGGGAATGGGTGGCGGCGCTTTGCGGAACAGCCCCGTCTTGACGGGCGCGGCCAGCGCGCCGCGGATGCGGTCGAGCTCGGGCAGCACGCCTTGTTGCGCAGGGTCGCGGGTCAGGCGGCCATCGGTTACGGCGGCCTCATAGGCCTCTGTCACGGTAATGTTCATGCGGCCAGACTTAGGGCCTGCGTACGCGATTGACAATTCGCGCGGCGCGTCTTCAACGTGCCACATGGAACACCGCACAACCCTGATAAATCCAGTCCTGATTGCAGGCTGCGTCATCATCATGACCGGCTTTGCGATCCGAGCATCCTTTGGCGTCTTTCAGATCCCCATCGCGAGTGAATTCGGCTGGCCGAGAGCGGAATTCAGCCTTGCCATCGCGATCCAAAACCTGGCTTGGGGCTTCGGCCAGCCGTTCTTTGGCGCGATCGCCGAACGCATGGGCGACCGCAAAGCGATCATCTTGGGCGCGCTATTTTATGCCATCGGCCTTGTACTGTCGGCCGGGGCGACAACGCCGCTGGCGGCGCAAATGACCGAAGTGCTGGTCGGCTTCGGCATCGCTGGCACTGGCTTTGGAGTCATTCTGGCCGTCGTGGGCCGGGCGGCAAGCGACGACAACCGTTCCATGGCGCTGGCCGTGGCGACAGCGGCGGGATCGGCGGGGCAAGTCTTTGGCGCACCACTGGCGGAATGGCTGCTGACACTGATGTCCTGGCAGTCGGTCTTTCTGGTATTCGCCGCCTTGATACTGTCCTCGCTCGCCGTGCTGCCGATGATGCGCAGCCCCACCCCCGCGTCCAAGGCAGAGCTAGAGGAAAGCATGGGCCGCGTCGTGACCCGCGCGCTGCGTGATCCGTCCTTCACCCTGATTTTCGTCGGCTTCTTTTCCTGCGGCTATCAGCTTGGGTTCATCACCGCCCACTTCCCCGCCTTCGTGACAGAGGTCTGCGGCCCAATTCTGGCGGGCGGCATCCTTGCAGGCCTTGGCATCACCACCACCAGTACGCTGGGTGCCATTGCGATTTCACTGATCGGTCTGGCCAATATCGCCGGCACCCTGACGGCGGGCTGGGCGGGCAAGCGGTTTCCGCGCAAATATCTACTGGCAGGCATCTATACTGCGCGCACACTGGTCGCCGCGGCATTTATCCTGACCCCGATGACGCCTGCGACTGTCATCATCTTCAGCCTGCTGATGGGCAGCCTATGGCTGGCCACTGTGCCGCTGACGTCGGGCCTTGTCGCGCACCTTTACGGGCTGCGTTATATGGGCACTCTCTATGGTATCGTCTTCTTTTCGCACCAACTGGGCAGTTTTATGGGCGTCTGGCTGGGCGGGCGGTTTTATGACGCCTTCGGCAGCTATACCGCCGTTTGGTGGATCGGCGTCGGCGTGGGTGCGTTCAGCGCCATCGTTCATTTGCCGATCCGCGAACGCCGGGTGGCGTTGGCAGCTGCATAGAGCGGCTAGTTCTTCTGGCGCAGAATGGTGACAATCTCTTCCGCATGGCTTCTGGGCTGGCCATGCCCCGCGCCGGGCACTACATCGTGCAGCGCATTGTGGTTCCACTGCGCCAGCAGGCCCAGCGCCCGCAACGGGATCACCTGATCCTGACCGCCCCAGATCGCGGTGACGGGAATGTCTTCGCGGCCCACAACACGGTGCGCGTCTTCTTGGCTTTGCATCAGGAAATGGCGGCGGCTGGACAGGACAGCGGCCAGATAGCCGCGCTGCGTCAGCTGTGCGCGCTGCAGGTCCTCTAGCGGTGAGCCCGGTGTGATTTCAGCGGCAAGCTGACGCGCGCCGAATGTCCCAACCAGCCAGTCACCCAGGACCGGCGTTTTGCGCGCGATCCGCCAAAAGGTCGATTCATTGATCTCCATCCCGGCGCTCGCCAGCAGCACGATACGGCCCACCCTGTGCGGCTGCGCGGCGGCAAAAGCAGAGACGATCGCGCCCCCCATGGAGTACCCCAGCAGCGTCACGTCTTGGTCCAGCTTTTGATCCGTCAGCACATCATCCAGCTGCCGTAAAAAGAACGCCGCATTCTGCGGCCCCCGCACCCGGTCCGACAGACCGCGTCCATAAAGGTCATAGGCCAGCACGCGGTATCCCAGCGCACCCAGCTGCACGGCCAGCGCCTCGAACACCGGCGACGGCGTCGTCAGCCCGTGGACCGCCACAATCACCGGGCCGCGCACCGGGCCATACCAACGGAGATAGGTCTGGCCCTGCGTTAAAGTCACGACATTGCCGGGCGCGGCGGCGCGGTCAGCGTCGCTGACAGGCTGGCGCCTGGATTCCAGATAGATCGGAGAAAACGCAAGGACGCCCAGCGCCGCGATGATCAGCGCCGCGATCATGTTGCGGTACGTCCGGGCTGCGTGCAGGCAAAGGTAAAATCAGTCATCGGCCACGGCCGCCAGAATGTAATTGGCGGTCATCAGGTCCAGATGCGCGCCGCCACCGTTCTTAAACAGGGTAATTTCGTCATCTGTGCGGCGCTGGAATGAAGAGATGTCGTAATAATCCGCAATGACATGGTCAGGGGTGATGATGCAGCTGGCAAGCGGGACCTTCAACTCTCCGATATGTTCCATCGTGGTGTGGCGGTTGTCCACAAACACGCGCGATTTCAGGATTGCGGCATCATCCGCTTCGCGCATGTCAGGTCGATAGGCCCCGATCAGATCGATATGCTGGCCCGGTTGCAGCCAGTCGCCCATGATAATCGGCGCGGTCGACATGGTGGCGCTCGTCACGATGTCGGCGGCGCGCACAGCCGTTTCCAGATCCTCTGCAACGCTGATACCTGGGTTTTGCGCGGCGAACTTCTCCGCCCCCGCGGGCGAGCGGTTCCAGACCGTGAACTGCGCATCCGGAAAGGCCGCGCCATAGGCGGCCAGCAGGCTGTGGCCCACGGTCCCTGCCCCGACAATCAAAATATTGCGGCTCTCGGGGCGCGCCAGCCGCCGCGCTGCCAGCAGACTGTCGCCCGCCGTCTTCCATTTCGTCACCAGCGCGAAATCAAGGATCGCCTGCAGGCTGCCGTCATCGTCCGACATCAGGTTAACTGCCCCGCCGACCATCGGCTTGCCCTTTGCCGGGTTGCCGGGAAAAACCGTCGCCGCCTTGACCAAAACCCCCATCCCCGCGATCCAGGCAGACCGGTTCAGTAGGGTGTTTTCGCCCTGATACAGGAACACATCCTCGACCTTGGCGGGGGGCAGATCATGGCCCGCCGCCAGTGCGTCAGTCAGCGCCAGCCAATCAAGATGCTGCTCTGCTTCAAAGGTAATGGTGCGGATCATTGTGCTTGCTCCGGTGTCAGCAGACCCTCTGCCACCAGCCGCGCGGCAAAGGCCGCCGGCCCATCAAACAGATGCGTCTGCCAGCCGCGCGCATCAGCGGCGCGGATGTTGTCGATGCGGTCATCGGTGAACAGCAGACCCTTTGGATCGGTGCCACAGTCATCCTCTAGCATCTTATAGATTTGTACGTCCGGCTTGATGACCCCCATGTGGCCAGAGATATAGCGGCGGTCGAAATCCTTCAGGAAAGGATAGCGCTTTTGCGCAATCTCGAACGTCTGGATGCCAAAGTTCGACAGCGCATAACATGGCACTCCGTCCGCCCGCAGGGCATGCAGCAGGCGCACAGAGTGGGGGATAGACGGGCTGGCCATATCGGCCCAGTTGTCATGCCACATCATGATCTCGGCGTGGTATTTAGCGTTTGCAGCGGCAAAATCAGTGACCGCGTCGATAAACGTCTCGCCCCGGTCGACGCCATTATTCATGCCGTGCAAATCAAGGGCTGCGAACATATCGCGGCGGCGCGCCTCTCCGACTTGGGCATCATAGAAACGTTCCGGCTGCCATTCGATCAGCACATTGCCGATATCGAAGACGACAGCTTTGACGGTGGCGGTGACGGGCATGGGTTATCCTTTGGCTGCGCGTAGCGCGCGTTCGAGGGCATCTAGAAAGCGGGAGCGGTCGGCCTTGGAAAACGGCTTGCCGCCCCCTTGGCGAAACGGATCGGCGGCACGCATGTCAGCCATCAGATCGCGCGTGGCCAGAACATTGCCGATATTGGCGGTCGTCAGCGGCTCGCCGTTATGTTTCAGCACATGGGCCCCGTTTTCAACGCAGCGCGCGGCCAAGGGGATGTCGCCGGTGATGACGACGTCACCCTTTGTGGCGCGATCCGCGATCCACATATCGGCCACGTCGGGGCCGTCGGGGACGACGATGGTTTGCACTAACGGGTTGGGCGACGGGCGGATGCCGCCGTTGGACACGACGAACATCTGCACCTTGTGACGGGTGCCCACACGTTCAATCTCGGCCTTCACCGGGCAGGCATCGGCATCGACGTAAATCATATGCGTCCCTCTGGGCCGACAATCATGCGTAAAGCGCCTGCGCGTGGAAATCGACGTGATCTTCCATGAAGGTCGAGATGAAAAAATAGCTGTGATCGTAGGCCTTTTGCAGGCGCACTGTCGCATCCTGACGGTGCGCCGCGCAAGCAGCGGCAAAATCGGCGGTGTTCAGCAGATCATAGAACTGATCAGCGGTGCCTTGGTCGACCAGCACAGGGCCGTTAAAACCCTTGTCACGTATCAGCAAGGTCGCATCGTGACCGGTCCAATCGGCGTCTGCGCCCAGATAGGCCGTGAACTGCTTCCGGCCCCAGTCGGACGCGGTAGGGTGACAGATCGGCGAAAACGCGGACACAGAGCGATACCGCCCCGGGTGCTTCATCGCCAATGTCAGCGCGCCGTGCCCGCCCATAGAATGCCCGGTGATCGCTTGGCGGTCCATATCCAGCGGGAACTCTGCCGCCAGCAGATCGGTCAGATCGCGCGTGATATAGGTTTCCATCTGGAAATGCTGAGCCCACGGGTCTTGGACCGCGTCGAGATAAAAACCCGCCCCCTGCCCCATGTCGTAGGCCTCGTCATCCGCCACACTGATCCCGCGCGGAGAGGTATCGGGAAACACCACCGCGATCCCCTGCGCCGCACACCATTGTTGGGCACCCGCCTTGGTCATAGCGTTTTCGTGCGTGCAGGTTAGGCCGGACAGGAACCACAGCAGTGGTACCGGGGCGGTCGCGGCTTCTTCTGGCAGGAACAAGGCGAATGTCATCTCGGTGCCGGTGGCAACACTGGTATGCGTGTAAACACTCTGCGTGCCGCCAAAGCAGCGGTTTGTTGATTTGGTTTGCATGGCAATGGCCTTTCGTCTGGTTGCAAAATGGCTACCGCAGTCGTGCTCGGCTGTGAAGCCCGTGTCAGGCCCCGGCGGTCACGGCAGATGCGTGACCAGCGCGATGACGGCGGACACAGTCACGATGCTGAACGCAGTGGACACAAGAATCGCCGCCGATACCCGCGTCGGTGCGACGCGGTAGTGCTGCGCCAGCATATACACATTACCCGCCACGGGCAGCGACGCGGCCGCGATCATCACCCCGGCGGCATAGGTATCCACATCGAACACAACCAACGCAAAAAACGCGACGGATGCCGGGTGCAGCGCCAGTTTGCAGGTGGACAGCCACAGGGCGACGGACATCCGCTCTGCCGATTTGGTCGCCAGCGATGCGCCGATAGCAAACAGCGCGCCGGGCGTCGCGGCACCGCCAAGGATCGACACAAATTCATTCAACGGCTTGGGGATCGGCAAGGCCAGTGCGGACACGGTCAGGCCAAGCACGATGGACACGATCATCGGGTTCTTTAGCAGCCCCAGCGCCACGGTTTTCAGCACACCGATATGCAACCGCCCGTCGCGGCTGCCTGTGATCAGAATGACAATCAGGCTGCCAAAAACGATTAAATCGACCGACAACACCATCATATTCGGCCCGATCGCATCCGCGCCCAGCAGCAGCGTCAACATGGGAATCCCAAGGAAACCGACGTTACCGATCACCGCGACCTGCGCCTCGACTGCGGCCTCTGCGATGGACAGTTTGCGGATCATCGCGACCACGGTCGCCAGAATATAGATGGCTCCCGTGCCGCACAGATAGGCCAGCACAAAGGAGGCGTCGAAGACTTCGGACAAGGTCAAGTTCGCGGAAAATCGGAACAGCAGTGCCGAAAGGGCAAAGTAAAAGATGAACTTGGTCAGATAGGCGGTGGCTTCTTCGGAAAAGAACCCAGTGCGCCCGGCGACATAGCCAAGGCCGATGATGGCGAAAAACGGTAGGGTCTGCAGAAAGATTGCAAGCACGTCAGTCGAATGCCCCTGTCACACGGCCCAGCACCATAAAGGCGCGCGCCGACCGGGTATCCGCCAGCTGTGCGATTTCCTCGTCGGTGGCATCCGGCTCGAAGTTGACCAGCCCCTTGTCGAACAGCCGCAGAAAATGGTGCGCCGCATCGCGGAAAATCGTGTCTTCACGCATCCGCCCAGCCGACAGCGCAAGCGAGCTGCGGTCGCGAATCCCGCCCAGCGCAGCCATCGACCGGCCCCGTTCGCCCATCGCAAATCGGCGCCAGATTTCGGGCCGCGCCCGGTCTGGCGTCAGATCATCCATATAAATTCCGTCTTGGCTGAGCAGCGTCAGCACGTCCTGCGCGGCCTGCACCAACTTGCGGGCGCTGCGATCCTTCAGCGCGCGGCGCAGCGCGTCAAAGCCCGGCACGTCCTTGTCGTTGTCAGGAAAGTTCAGCGCGCGGATAAAATCGATACGCGGCAGCGGCGGCGCACCGTCTTCGGGCTGCGTGCCCAGCGCCAGCGTCGCCTGATCGTCCGGCACCACATGACGCACGGATGTCATAGTCAGTTTGGCTTTGGCAGCATCGCGCGATGTAGTGAAGGTCGCCAGCGTCGATTCCGTCTTGCGGGCAGTCTGGGCGATCTCGTTCAACTTTGCCTCGACCGTGGGGGCGGCAGCGTTGTTCTTGCGATCCGCGACATAGGCGGTGCGGAGCGCATCGACCGCGGCATGCAAACGGGCCGATTCGTCCTGCATCACGCGCACCGTGCGGGCCGCCGTGGCGGCGACCCAGAACATCGCGACTGGCAAAAACACGGTCAGCACCAGCACAAGGGTCTGAAGCGCCCCCGCCCCTTCGGGCGCGGCTGGCATGAAAAAGGCAAATAGACCTACGGCCACGATCCAAACCGCGCCCAGGACAATTGCCAAGATCTCGACCGCTGTCAGGCCGGTATCATTGACGAAAACGTAATTGCTCTGGCCATCGACCATGGGTCTGCTCGCCACCTATTTAAATTCGATCTGCGTAATTTCGTAGGCCTTGTCGCCGCCGGGTGTACGCACCTCGACGCTGTCACCTTCGTCCTTGCCAATCAGGGCACGGGCCAGCGGGGACTTCATGTTCAGGCGGCCCTGCTCGATGTCGGCCTCGTATTCACCGACGATCTGAAAGACCTTCTTTTCGTCGGTATTCTCGTCCACCAGATGCACGGTCGCACCAAATTTCACGGTGCCCGACATCTTGGCCGGGTTGATCACCTCAGCAAGCGAGATGACGCCCTCAAGCTCTTTCACGCGGCCCTCGATAAAGGACTGCTTTTCCTTGGCAGAATGATATTCGGCATTTTCTGATAGATCGCCATGCTCACGCGCTTCGGAGATCGCGCGGATGATCGAAGGGCGTTCTACCGATTTCAGGTGCTTAAGTTCACTATCCAGCTTTTTATAGCCGGCTGCGGTCAGCGGGATCTTTTCCATGGGGGGGCCCCTTTGGCGGCAGGTTTCATCAATCGGACATTCATACCGTATTGGGGCAGTGCAAAGTCAAGCGCAAGACGCGACAGCAGGTCCAGTGGTGCGACTTAACTATCGACTGCGTCAATTTAACGTGGTGTCGTGATTGCCGGAACTGCCGGTGTCCTGTACCCCGGTGAACAACATAATTCTGGGACCGTCAGAGGGGTTACGAGCATGGCCGATATGCAGCGCGAAGCAATGGAATACGACGTCGTCATCGTGGGCGCAGGCCCTGCGGGCCTGTCTGCGGCGATCCGGCTGAAACAATTGGACGCCGACCTGAACGTCGTCGTTCTGGAAAAAGGCTCCGAAGTCGGCGCGCATATCTTGTCGGGTGCCGTGCTGGATACCTGCGGCCTTGATCGCCTGATGCCCGACTGGAAAGAACGCGGTGCGCCTATCACTGTGCCGGTGAAAGAGGATAACTTTTACCTGCTGGGCGAAGCGGGCAAAATTCGCGTGCCAAACTTTCCCATGCCGCCGCTGATGAACAACCACGGCAACTATATCGTGTCGATGGGCAACGTGTGCCGCTGGATGGCCGAACAGGCCGAAGCACTGGGCGTCGAAATATTCCCCGGCATGTCCTGTTCCGAACTAGTCTGGGGCGAAGATAGCCGCGTCGCCGGTGTCGTCGCCGGTGAATTTGGCCTTAACGCCGATGGCAGCGAAGGCCCCGGTTACGAACCCGGCATGGAGCTACTAGGCAAATATGTCTTCCTGTCCGAAGGAGTGCGCGGGTCGCTGTCCAAGCAGGTCATCGCGAAATACAACTTGGCCAAGGATTCAGAGCCGCAGAAATACGGCCTTGGCATGAAAGAAATCTGGGAGATCGACCCCGCCAAGCACAAGCCCGGCAGCGTCACCCACACGATGGGCTGGCCGCTGGGCAAGAACGCAGGCGGCGGCTCGTTTATCTATCATCTAGACAACAATCAGGTCTACGTCGGTTTCGTCGTCCACCTGAACTACAAAAACCCCTACCTGTTCCCCTACATGGAATTTCAGCGGTTTAAGCATCACCCAATGATCGCCAAGCTGCTGGAAGGCGGCAAGCGCGTGGCCTACGGTGCGCGCGCGATCTCCGAAGGTGGCTTTCAGTCGATCCCGCAGACGGCGTTCCCCGGCGGCGCACTGCTGGGCTGCTCGGCGGGCCTTGTTAACGTGCCCCGAATCAAGGGCAACCATAACGCCATGCTGTCCGGAATTCACGCAGCAGAGGCCGCCCATGACGCGATCAAGGCAGGCCGTTCTGGCGACACGCTGACGGACTACGACAAGGAACTGAAATCCGGCCCTGTCGGCAAAGACCTAAAGAAGGTCCGCAACGTCAAACCGTTGTGGTCGAAATTTGGCCTTGCCGCGGGTCTGGGCCTAGGCGGGTTGGACATGTGGACCAACACCCTTGGTTTCAGCCTGATGGGCACCATCGGCCACGGCAAATCCGACGCTGAAGCGACCGAAAAAGCCGACAAGCACACGCCCATCATCTATCCTAAGCCAGATGGAAAATTATCATTTGACCGCCTGACCAACGTGGCGTTTTCCTTTACCAACCACGAAGAAAGTCAGCCTGCGCACCTGAAGCTTCTGGACCCGTCGATCCCCGTCGCTGTCAACTTGCCCGAATACGCCGGCCCCTCGGCCCGCTATTGCCCGGCAGGTGTCTATGAATTCGTCGGCACCGGCGAGGACACGAAGTTCCAGATCAACTTTCAGAACTGTGTGCATTGCAAGACCTGCGACATCAAGGACCCCAGCCAGAACATCAACTGGACCGTCCCGCAGGGCGGCGACGGGCCGAACTATCCTAACATGTGACAATGCTGCACGGGCCGGGCGGGCGAAGGTCCGCCCGTTCAAATCACTGTGA
>CAWUXN010000300.1:0-6349 GCA_963926415.1 uncultured Loktanella sp. | reverse complement strand
TATCCATATCACTGCGGTCGTCATCTAACAAACTCGCGGTGCGGGCGTTAAAATTTCGGTCCAAATCATCCAGCAAGGCGACGTAGTCTGAACGCGCTTCTGGCGATGGCTTGCGACGGGTCACATCGGCGAATTTGGCCGTCGCATCGGCGGCACCCTGCAAGTAGACTCCCAGAAATTTGCGCGCAGAGGTCAGATCGCGCGGGTCTTCCTCGACCGTGCGGATCATGGCGCGGGCGGTCGATTGAAACGCGGTGACGCGGGCGCTAAGGGCCGTGTCATTCAAGGCGGCGATCTGGGTTATCATGGAGGTCAGGTGCGCCTCGGCCTCTTCGACCACGCGGGCGACGCGGTCCTGTTGAAAACTGTCGACGCCAGCCACGCGCTTGTTCCGCAACGGATCAATGCCAAAGGCGGCCAGATGCGCGGTGGTGGCGACGATACCGTAGATGGCGCTTCCCGTAAGGCCGCTGTCACCGGTCGTCGTGGCAAGTCCAACACCTAGCCCGGTCAGCAGGGCCGCGATGATCTTGCGCGGCAGGGCAGGGCGGCGGGCAACGCTGCGCGCCTGCCATTCTGCCGCGGCCCGCAAGCCATCGCGCAGCAGCCACGCGCCAATACCCAGCGCCGCAGCACCCGCGATCCCGGTGGCCAGCCCTGCTGGGCCGCTGCCCAAGGATGTAAATAAAAGGATGACCGGCGGTACCAGCATCAGGTTCGTCCGCGCGCCAACTGGGTCAACCAAAGGCCGCTGTTGCAGATCGCCCGCAGTCACCGCACCGGGGCTGAATTTGCCACCATAGGGTTTCGCCATCAGTCCGCCCCCAGCAATCCTGTGCTGACCCCGGTGGTCAGCGCGAACAAAAAGATAAATGCGATCATGCGCACAGCACCGGGCAGACCTGGGGGCGCGCCGTTGGCGTCCTCTTGCAGCGATAACGACCGAAGCGCCGCGAAAGCCGCCATTGCGGCAATCGCAAGGCCACCCAGCAGCGTTAGAAACAGGATCAATCGGGCCATAGCGGAACACTCGCGCAATCAGTTTCAGCCGTTAGGTAAGCAGGCCCGCCCCAATTTGCGAGATGTTTTCGCCACAAAAGGATCAGTCTCGGCGTGGTCCGCGCTTGGCCGGGCCGGGTTTTGCAGATCCGGGTTTCCCGGTGCCACTTCTGACAGGTCCGCTTTTCGTAGGACCACTTCTGGCAGTGCTGCTTTTCGCGGGTCCGCCCTTACCGCCCTCGCCGCGCGTCGCCCCTGCAGCGGGCGCGCCCGACTTCATCACACGGGTCAGCGGTTTGCGCGGGCGTGCTTTTTGCGGCTCTGGTGCCTCTAGCCCGAGTTGCTCGCGCAGCACGCGTGCCTTTACTTCTTCCACAGCTCCGGCTTCCAGCTTGCCAAGCTGAAACGGGCCATAGCTGACGCGGATAAGGCGGTTCACGGTGGTATTGACGGCTTCCATTGCACGGCGGATCTCGCGATTCTTGCCCTCGCGGATGCTGATCGTTAGCCAAGCGTTGGCACCCTGCTGGCGGTCAAAGGTCACGATCATCGGCTGATAATCGATACCATCGACAGTGATGCCCTTGCGCAGTTCGTCCAAGCGCGCCTCTGATACAGATCCGTTGATGCGCACACGGTACCGGCGCAGCCAGCCGGTGCTTGGCAGTTCCAGCCGCCGCTTGATGCCGCCGTCGTTGGTTAGCAGCAGTAGACCTTCGGAATTAATGTCGAGTCGTCCTACTGACATTACGCGGGGCAAATCCTCAGGAAGGTTGTCAAAGACCGTCGTGCGGTCCTTTTCATCCTTGGCCGACGTCACAAGGCCCGCAGGTTTGTGGTACAGCCACAGGCGCGCTGGCTCTGGCTGGCCCACAGGCTTGCCATCGACCACGATGCGATCGCGGTCGGTGATGTTAAGCGCGGGGCTGGTGATGGTCTTGCCATTCACCGACACGCGGCCTTCGGCAATCATACGCTCTGCATCCCGGCGCGAGGCGATTCCAACGCGGGACAATACTTTGGCGATTCGATCGCCGTCAGGGGGGGTATCAGTCATAACCATCGCATAACCTCTTTCGCAGGGGCTTGCCAGAGCGGGGCAGGGGCGGGCATGACACGGCATGACATTTCGCAGTTACATGCAGATCGCCCTTGACGAGGCGAGCGCCGCCGGTGCCCGCGGCGAGGTCCCCGTGGGCGCTGTCATTGTTGGCCCGCACGGGGTGCTGGCGCAGGCCGGTAACCGAACACGCGAACTGCATGACCCAACTGCTCACGCCGAGGTGCTGGCGATCCGCGCTGCCTGCGCCACCCTGGTACAGGAACGGCTGACAGGCTGCGATTTGTATGTGACGCTGGAGCCTTGCCCGATGTGCGCCGCGGCCATATCAAATGCCCGTATCGCCCGGCTTTACTATGGGGCCGCAGACCCGAAATCCGGCGGCGTCGCGCAAGGACCGCGGATCTTTGCGCAGCCCCAATGCCATCACGCGCCACAGGTTTATGACGGCATCCACGCCACCGCGTCAGAGGCGCTGCTTAAATCATTCTTTGCGCAACGCCGCTAATGATTTTTCGTCGAAAATTTGCGCTAGAAGTGAACCGCTTCCATCACCTCGGGCGTTTTCACATCTACACCCGGCAGGCCGTCGATCAGAGCTTGTGCGTCCTGCGCCAGCGCCGGGAAGGTTTTATAGTGACAAGGGATCACGGTTGCAAAATTGAAATAGCGTTTCGCGGCATACGCTGCGCGGGCCATGTCCATCGTGTAATGACCGCCGGCGCATAGTATGCCAATATCGGGTTTGTGTAAATCGCCCATCCAGTCCATGTCGGCCATGATGTCCGTATCGCCGCTGACATAGATTGTATGACCCTCGCCTGCGATCATGAAACCTGCTTCGTGCCCGGCATAGCGGGGGCCATCGTCCGTTTCGATCGAGGATGAATGCACCGCATTCACCATGGTCACCTTCGCGCCGTTCAAATCAACGGTGCCGCCCTTATTAAAGGCGATCGCCTCTATCCCGTCGCCGCCCAGCAGGGCGCAGATCTCGGGGATGCCGACAAGCACAGCGCCGGTCTCTTTCAGGATCTCGGCGGCGTTGGCAGTATGGTCGCCGTGACCATGGGTCAGCAGAACGTGGGTCGCGCCGGTCAACGCATCGCTGCGGCGACTTTGGGGAAAGGACGGATTGCCGTCCAGCCAAGGGTCGATCAGCAGCGCCGCGTCTTCGATTTCGATGCGAAAGCTGGCATGGCCAAGCCAGATGATATTCATGGGGTTACTCTCCGGAATTGAAAAAGGTGGGGACTGGCATGGTCCGCCCCCCGTGATTAGGGTTTTAGTGCGAAAAGTTTACGCGTCCTGCGGAATTCGCAGCATCTGACCTCGATAGATCTTGTCGGGGTGCGTCAGCATCGGCTTGTTCGTGTCGAAAATCGCATGATACCTGCTTGCCTTGCCCATTGTTTCCTGGGCGATGGCAGACAGGGTTTCACCTTTTTTGACGGTATAGAAACGGGCTCTGCGGCATCGTCAGTCTCACCGCGTCCTAGCCGTCGGCCACGCCATCGACGTTGCCGACGGCTACGATTCGCTTTTCGCGGGCTTCCTGCGTCAGGGTCTTGTCCTTGGACGTGACCGCCACCTTGTCGCCGTCAACCTTGCTACCCACGTCTTTGGCGTCCAGGTTCAGATTGGTGACTTCCTTGTGCAGCGCCTCAGCGGAGGGGCTCTCGTCGCCGTGGCCCGTCAGTTTACTGCCAGCGTTTTTAACGAAATTCCAAAGACCCATGGTATCGTCCTGTTGTGTTTGCGCGATCTGTTCTGGGCTGCGTTCTGATCCAAAACCAGGGTGGCATTTCCTTTGCGACAAGTTGTCATGTCGTGGCACCTGCGGGCAAATGGTTGTGGCGGACGCGGGGGCGGGGTAAATGCGGGGCCAACATACCCCGCAAAGAGCTTTCGGAGTCCGCATGGCCATTGATACAGACACCGCCCGCCGCGTGGCGAAACTCGCCCGGATCAGGGTTGAGGACGCCGCCCTGCCAGCCTTGGCACAGGAATTCAGCGCGATCCTTGGCTTTATCGAGCAGCTGAACGAAGTCGATGTAGACGGGATCGAGCCGATGACCAGCGTGACCCCGCAGCGATTGTATCGTCGAGATGATGTCGTGACTGACGGCAACCAACAGGCCGCAATTCTGGCCAATGCGCCCGACGCCCGCGAGGGCTTTTTTGCCGTGCCGAAAGTGGTGGAATAATGACTGATCTGACCAAACTGACCATCGCCGATGCCCGGGACGCCCTGCGCAAGGGTGACGTGACCAGCGCAGAGCTGACGCAGGCCTGCCTGACTGCCATCGACGCGGCAGATGCGCTGAACGCTTTTGTGCATAAAACGCCAGAGGTTGCAAAAAGCCAAGCCGAGGCAGCAGATGCGCGTCTAAAGGCAGGCGATACGCCTGATTTGTGCGGTATCCCGCTTGGTATCAAGGACCTATTTTGCACCAAGGGTGTGCCATCGCAGGCCGCAAGCGGCATCCTGAACGGCTTCAAGCCCGAATACGAATCCACGGTCACGACCCATTTGTTCGACGCGGGTGCTGTGATGCTGGGCAAGCTAAACATGGACGAATTCGCCATGGGCTCGTCCAATGAGACTTCTGTTTACGGCGATGCCGTTAACCCGTGGAAGGTTGATGACCGCAAGCTGACACCGGGCGGCTCGTCCGGCGGCTCAGCGAGCGCTGTGGCCGCTGATCTGTGCCTTGGCGCGACTGGCACCGACACCGGCGGATCGATCCGTCAGCCTGCCGCCTTCACCGGGATCACCGGGATCAAGCCGACCTATGGCCGCGTTAGCCGTTGGGGCATCATCGCCTTTGCGTCCTCGCTGGATCAGGCCGGCCCGATGACAAAGACGGTGCGCGATTCGGCGATCATGCTGCGCGCGATGTCCGGGTTCGACCCCAAGGATTCGACAAGCGCCAACATCCCGGTCCCGGATTTCGAGGCTGCTTTGACCGGTGATATCCGTGGCAAGGTCATTGGTATTCCCAAAGAATACAGCATGGACGGCATGCCTGCCGAGATTGCAAAGCTGTGGGAAGACGGCACTGTAATGCTGCGAGATGCGGGCGCTGAAATCCGCGATATCAGCCTGCCGCACACCAAATACGCGCTGCCTGCTTACTATGTGATTGCTCCGGCAGAGGCGTCGTCGAACCTTGCCCGCTATGACGGCGTGCGCTTTGGCCATCGTGCCAAACTGGATCCAGGCGACGGCATCACTGAGATGTATGAAAAGACCCGTGCCGAAGGTTTCGGTGCAGAGGTGCAGCGCCGCGTGATGGTTGGGACCTATGTGCTGTCCGCAGGCTTCTACGATGCTTATTACAACCGCGCCCGTAAGGTTCGCGCGTTGATCAAACGCGACTTTGATCAGGTGTTTGCAGACGGCGTCGATGCGATTCTGACGCCCGCTACGCCTTCGGCTGCTTTTGGCCTCGGTGAAATGGCGGACGCGGACCCGATTAAGATGTATCTGAACGACGTCTTTACGGTGACCGTGAACCTTGCCGGGCTGCCCGGCATCGCAGTGCCAGCAGGCACGGATGCCAGCGGCCTGCCGCTGGGTCTTCAACTGATCGGTCGCCCGTGGGAAGAGGGTGATTTGCTGAATGTTGCTTATTCACTGGAACGTGCGGCGGGTTTCGTCGCAAAACCGGACCGCTGGTGGTAAAGCCAGCGCGATCCATGATTTGAAAAGGCCTTTGCCGTGATCCGTTCCTTTGCATTGTTGAGCGTTGCTGCGACCCTCTCTGCCTGTGCTCCGCAGGTGCCCGATAGCGGGCCTGCGGCATCCATGGTACAGTCGGCGTCGAGTCGTCAGACTGCTACCTTTGACGCGCCGGCACCGATGACGGCGACACCGCTGTCGGGCGGGCTGGCCGATTCGGGTGCTGTCGTGAACACGTCAGAGCTGGCCGCGCTGGGCATTGGCGGCGGGGCCCCGCTGGGGCTCGCACAGGATCAGGCGATGCAGCAACCGCTGGAGGCGTCGCCGTCGAACCCGCAGCCGGTGCTTGCCAATAACCCTGGCCTGTCGGATGATCAGTCCTTCGCGGCCGTGTCGAGCCGTGAAACCATCGAAAGCGACGCAGAGCGGCGTGCGCAACAGGCGGCGGCGCTTCAGGTCGTGATGCCAAGCGCCTTGCCGCAGCGGCGCTGGTCATCGCCGTATAGTGGATGACCACCATATCCGGCAGGAGATCATTCCGCCGCGGCCCGTGGTTGGGCGATGTGCGGTCTGTGCGGATCAGTTTCCACCCTCTGCCAGCAGAA
>CAWUXN010000299.1:0-10011 GCA_963926415.1 uncultured Loktanella sp. | reverse complement strand
CACGCAGTGCGTTCGAGATTTCGTCGTCGACCTTCATCATCTTGGCGATGCCGGTGTGGGCGGGCACGCAGTAATGGCACCCATGCTCGACATTTATAGCCTGCCAGACGACGGTTTTTTCGTCGGCGTCAAAAGCGGTTTCCTCGGCGAACAGGCGGTGTAGGATTTGATAGCCTTCAAAGGCGGCGGGCGATCCGGCAAGGACGCTGTGCAGACCGGGCAGGCGGCCAAAAGCGGCTTTCGACTTTTCGATCAGCGGGACCGATTTTTCGGGGGCGTTGGTTTCGTCAAAGCGATCAAGGGTGGACATTGCAAACTCCTATCTTGCGGCACCGGGGTGCGCCGCTTCTGGGAGGACGTATGTTTATATTTGAGCGATCACTCAAGTAATAAAAGAGTGATCGCTCAAATATATGTGAGGCGGTTGCAAAGGTCTTTGAATACCGGGCAGGGATGTGTAGTTAGGGCTATGCCTCGTGACCCGTCATATGATCGCGAAACGGCCCTGCAGGCCGCGATGAACCTGTTTTGGGTGAAGGGATACAACGCGACATCCCTCAAGGATCTTGAAAGCGCGCTGCACATGCGGCCCGGCTCGATCTATGCGGCCTTTCAAAGCAAAGAGGCGCTATTTCACGAAGCGCTTGATCTGTATGCTGGCCGGATGGACGAGGAGTTGGCCGCCGCGATCGCACAGGCGGAATCGCCTTTGGCAGCGCTGCGCGGCTATTTGGTGTCGCTGGGCGGGTTAGAGCCGTGCGAAAAGCCATCGACGGCCTGCATGCTGGTTAAATCACTGCTGGAAATCCAAACCGACAACCCAGTCCTGCGCGGTGCTGTACTGGCGCATCTGGAAAAGGTGCGGCAGCACCTGACGCAGGCCTTTGCGCGGGCGCAGGCGGCGGGAGAAATCCCTGTGGACGCAGACCCGGACCGTCTGGCGCAGCGGATGCAGACTTATGTTTTTGGACTGAAAATACAGGCGCAGCGCGAAACTGATCCAGTTGCCATGCAGCGCCTCGCCGACGATCTCGCGGATGAGATTGCCGGGCTGTCCCGCGCCGCCTGAAGGCGCTTAGCGCGCTGTCCAGGCTTCGAAACGAGTCAGCGTGTCTGTGTCAGTTGGCGGGTACAGGCCGATGATTGGGTGGCCATCAAGCACTTCTTGCAGGACGAAATCCTCGAACACCTCCATCGGTCCGCCTTCGATTGCGATCTCGCCCGCAAGATAGCGCGGGATGACCATGACGCCGTGGGCGTCACCCAAGACGATGTCGCCGGGATAGACGGCAGCATTGCCGCAGCTGGCTGGCACATTGATATCGACGGCATGATGGCGCCTCGGTTTCTTGCAACTAGGCGATCACAAAACATTAGCAAGATTCATTCTGGCATACTAGTATGTCAATGGCAGATCCCTGCGAAGATGACCCCGCGCGGAACCGCCATATAGATTTTCGAATGCAAAGGCTTTAATCGGGACGCAATCAGGAGAAATTAACATGCAGCAAGCCGCGCAAATGAACTATGGTCGGACAGCCGTTGAAACGGTGGCCGACTATCTGTTCGAGGAAATCGCGGCTCTGCGGCTTTTGCCGGGGGCCAAGATATCAGAAGCTGATATTGCCGTGCAATTCGGTGTGTCACGTCAACCCGTCCGCGATGCTTTTAGCCGTCTTGCGAACATGGATCTTTTGTTGATCCGTCCGCAACGCGCGACAGAGGTGCGCCGCTTTTCCAGCGCGGCGATCGAAAAGTCCCGTTATATTCGCAGCGCGGTCGAACTTGACGTCCTGCGCCGTGCTGCCAACTTGTGCGATGCCGCCGGGGCTGAACAGCTGGATACCTGCATTGCCCAGCAACAGTTGGCCTGCGACGCCAGCGATTACACGACCTTTGGCAAGCATGACTATGCCTTTCACAAGACTTTGTCCGAAATTGCGGGCGTGCCATTCGCCTTTGACATAATCGCCAAGGAAAAAGCCAAGGTGGACCGCTTGTGCCTGCTGAGCCTGGCCAAAGAGGCGCGTATGCCAGAGCTGATCGAAGACCATCTGCAAATTGCCAAGATGGTGACGGAAGGCAACGCCGACAAAGCTATGGAGGCAGGTGCGCTGCATCTTTCCCGTCTTGATGTGACGATCGACACGATCAAGGCGCGCAACCCGGACTATTTTGAAGCCGAGGCCTGACGCAGGCTAGGTCCTGCAATCTAAATATTTTGATATGCTGTGTGCCGCCCCTGATCCGGGGCGGCATTTTTTTATGGCGACGAGCTCCAAACCCGCAAACTCTCGTTATGAATGAGGGAGCCTCGGGGGACAGAGCAATCTTTCTGCCTATTGCCAAGGGGTAGGCATGGACCCGACCCAGTTTGACATCATGCTGCTGATCAACCTTGGCCTTGGTCTGTGCACGCCGCCTGTCGGTACCTGCCTGTTCGTCGGCAGCGCCGTGGGCAAGATCAAGATCGAGGAAGCGCTAAAGACGATCTGGCCATTCTATCTGGCGATCTTTGTGGCCCTGATGCTGGTGACCTATATCCCCGCCGTGTCGCTATGGCTGCCGTCGCTGTACGACGGATCGGACGTGATGCCCTTGGCCTTGTGCCAGGGGCATCATCCGCCAACAGGTAAACAAGGGCGACCAACGCTTTCGTCCGCCATGGTGATGCGCTAAGAACGCACAAAGTATGATCTGGCGAAAGTGCGCGCGATGAAATTCACCCTGTCTTGGCTGAAAACTCACCTTGAAACGGATGCCTCGGTCGATGAAATCGCCGAAGCCCTGACTGATCTAGGGCTAGAGGTTGAGGGCATCGAAAACCCTGCCGAGGTGCTGCGCCCCTTCACCATCGGTTTTGTCGAAAGCGCGGAAAAGCATCCTGACGCCGACAAGCTGCGCGTGTGCCAGGTTCGCACCGGTAACGGGCTGGAGCAAATCATTTGCGGTGCCCCCAACGCGCGGCAGGGCATCACCGTCGTCGTGGCTCATCCCGGCGTCTATGTGCCCGGCATCGACACGACCATCGGCGTTGGCAAAATTCGCGGCATTGAAAGCCACGGCATGATGGCGTCAGAGCGCGAGCTTGAGATGTCAGAGGAGCATGACGGCATCATCGAGCTGGCAGAAGGCCGCGTCGGTGACAGCTTTGCCGACTGGCTGGCCGAACACGACCCGGCCCGCGTCGATCCAGTCATCGAAATTGCGATCACTCCGAACCGCGCTGATGCGCTCGGCGTGCGCGGTGTCGCGCGCGATCTGGCCGCACGCGGCCTTGGAACGCTCAAGCCGCTGGACGCGCCGCAGATCGCTGGCGGTTTTGCGTCCGATATTGCCGTCAGCATTGATGCTGACACGCTTGATGGCTGCCCAACCTTCTCTGGTCGCCTTATCAAGGGTGTCACGAACGGTGCCAGCCCCGCGTGGCTGCAGGCGCGGTTGCGGGCCATTGGCCTGCGCCCAATTTCACTCCTTGTCGATGTGACAAACTTTTTCACTTACGACCTGAATCGCCCGTTGCACGTCTTTGACGCCGATAAGGTGCAAGGCAATCTGCGAGTTCACCGCGCCAAAGGCGGCGAAGAGATCGTCGCGCTGGACGACAAAACCTACACTTTGTCCGCAGGGCAGATGGTGATTTCCGATGATGCCGGGGTGCAAAGCATTGCGGGCATCATGGGCGGGGACGCGACCGGTTGCACGGTGGAAACGGTCAATGTGTTTGTCGAAAGCGCATATTGGGACACGGTGCAGATCGCCTTCACAGGCCGCGCGCTCAAGATTAATTCTGACGCCCGCTATCGCTTTGAACGCGGTATCGATCCCGCTTTCACGCTAGAAGGGCTGGATCACGCCGTTGCGCTGATCCAGTCCGTAGTGGGCGGCGATGCCTCGGACGTCGTGATGGCGGGTGCCGTACCGAACACGGACCGCGCATACAAGCTGGATACGGACCGCGTCATCAGCCTTGTCGGCATGGACATCCCGGCCGACACGCAGCGCGCGACGCTCACTGCGCTGGGCTTTGTGCTGGACGATGATATGGCCCATGTTCCCAGCTGGCGAGGCGATGTGCAGGGTGAGGCTGATTTGGTCGAAGAGGTCGCCCGCATCGCATCGCTGACCAAGCTAGTCGGGGTGCCGATGCCCCGTTCCCAGCCTGGCGTGCCAAAGCCTGTTCTGACGCCCGCGCAGGTCCGCGCCGGCGCAGCGCGGCGGACGGCAGCCTCGCTTGGTTACAACGAATGTGTGACCTATACCTTTGTCGATCAGGCCGCTGCGGCGCTGTTTGGTGGTGGCACCGACGTGACGCGGCTGGAAAACCCGATTTCATCCGAAATGTCCCACATGCGCCCCGCCTTGTTGCCCGGTCTGCTGCAGGCTGCGGCTCGCAATCAGGCACGAGGTTTCACCGATGTGGCCCTGTTTGAAGTCGGCGACATCTTTGATGGCGGAGAGCCGGGCGAACAGCTTCCCTGCGTCAGCGGTATCCTGATTGGCCGCACCGGGCCAAAGTCCGTACACGGCGATATGCGCCCCGTTGATGTCTTTGACGCCAAGGCCGCGGCCGATGCGATTTTGGCTGCCATGGGCGCACCTGCCAAGGTGCAGATTCTGCGCGGCGGCGAAGACTGGTGGCATCCCGGGCGTCATGGCCAGATCTGCCTTGGCCCGAAAAAGGTGCTGGGCGTCTTTGGCGAATTGCATCCAAAAGTGCTGCGCGCGCTGGACATTAAGGGCACTGCGGTCGGCTTTACCCTGTTCCCATCCGAAATTCCGTTGCCCCGCAAAAAAGTCAACACCCGCCCGGCGCTGCTTGCGACGGACCTCCAAGCGGTCGAGCGTGATTTTGCATTTGTCGTGGATGCGGAGGTCGAGGCGCTGACGCTGGCCAATGCTGCTGCTGGTGCGGACAAAGCGCTGATTTCCGACGTGCGTGTCTTTGATGAGTTCATCGGGGGCACCCTGGGAGAAGGCCGCAAGTCGCTGGCGATTACCGTACGCCTGCAACCCACCGACGCCACATTGACAGAAGCGCAGATCGAAGGCGTTACCAAACAGATCGTCGCAAAAGTTGAAAAGGCGACGGGCGGAACACTTCGCGGTTGACAGATAAGTCGCCTTTGCTGGTCCGCCGGCAAATCAAGCCCGGAGGGGGGCGGATAAAAACCCTATTGGATTAGAATAATTCGTCTATACGATCGCGGGGAACAAATTTTGCGGCATTGTGCCGCAAAAGATAACCAGTGTGTGGAATAGATATGCTGAACGAATTTAAAGATTTTATCGCCAAGGGTAACGTAATGGACCTGGCGGTCGGTATCATTATCGGCGCGGCCTTTACCGCGATCGTGACATCGCTGGTTGGCGATTTGATCAACCCGATCATTGGCCTAGTGCTGGGCGGCGTCGATTTCACGAACATGTATGCTGTTCTGTCTGGTGACGTGCCTGCTAACGCGGGTCTTCAGGTCGCACGCGATAGCGGCGCGGCTGTATTTGCCTATGGCGCTTTCATCACGGCCTGCATCAACTTTTTGATCATCGCATTCGTTGTGTTCATGCTGGTCAAAGCAGTCAACAATTTGAAGGCCCAAGCCGAAAGGCCCGATGACATTGCACCCGATGTCGCGACCGGCCCGTCCGAACTGGACGTTCTGCTGGAAATCCGCGACCAACTGCGTCGCTAAGCCTCTATTCGTCACGATTGAAAAAGCCCGCAAAGTGCGGGCCTTTTTTAATTCAGCGGCGGGGGGGGGCGGTCCTTGTCGCGGTGATCTGACCTGCTGTGCACCGCGCGCCGCTGGGTCTGCGGCGGGTGA
Source organism: uncultured Loktanella sp. (assembly GCA_963926415.1). GTDB lineage: Bacteria > Pseudomonadota > Alphaproteobacteria > Rhodobacterales > Rhodobacteraceae > Loktanella. The sequence continues at coordinate 4,186 of CAWUXN010000299.1, read as the reverse complement.
CGCCTGGACGTCAACGCATAGATAACAAGGGCAGCGATGCCGATTGCAGTCATACTTGCCAGAAATACGCTTAACGTCATACCAGATCCTTCCTTCACTGTTGGCATAACCAGCGCGAATGACTTAAGTTCCATGCCGTCTGACAATCAGCGCGGCGGCCTGGCGGAAAAGTCAAAGCACCTGCCGGGCTTTAGTAATCCAAGGCGTCAGGTATGGCGTTTGTGATGGGGAATTCGACGCTGATCGTATGAATGCCGTCCAAGTCCAGAACTTCGACTTTGCCACCGAGTTGCATGGCAAAGGCCCGGATCAGCTGACGTCCGATGCCGCCGTCGGGCGTGACCTGTTCGGACGACGAGCCGCCAGAATTACGGCACCGGAACTGCGCCATCCCAGGAGAGACGATCCGCAAGCTGAAGTTTAGGAAGGACGCAGGGGAGTGCGTATTTGGAATGTTTTTGATCGCGTTCGACCCGACCTCGCTGACCAACAAGGCAAGCGGAACGGCCTGATCGGGGACAAGGGTGAAGTTGTCGACTTCGAGGGCGTGGGCCGCGTTGGGCCGTGCAACTGCCAGATCACTGAAAACGCTGGCGCAGATATCTGTCATCAGCGGCGCAGCATCGGCGCGGGCCAGCTCTTTCGACTGATACAGAACCCTGTGCACCGTCGCGAGGCCAAGGACTCGTTCCTGCAAGCGCCGCAGTGCGTGACGGCTTTCGTCCGTCTTGGCCGCGCGAATTTGCATGTTCATGATGGAAGAGATCATCTGCAGGTTATTTTTGACCCTGTGATGTACTTCTTTCAGAAGCACGTTCTTTTCGCGCAGGCTGTTTTCCATTCGTGCCTCATCATCAATCAGGTCGTAGGCCATGTTGATGAAAGTCTGTTCCAGATCGAACAATTCCTGCGGCAGCATTTCCGTATTCTTGGGCTGTGGCAGCGCGCGGTCCGTCGCAAAGCGGCGCATGCGACCGCCTAAGTCCTGAACCGGGCTGACAACCAGCCGGTGAACCGCGAAATAGGAAACCAGCAGGCTGGCGAGCCACATTAACGCGGGCAAAAAGAACGACGGAAGCGTATAGGCGGTGCTGGACAGTAGCCCGTCCGTTGGGGCCCAGCCCGCGACGGCATAGGCCAGATCGGGCACAAGGGTCAGAACAACAAAAATGCGCCGTTTGCCATCAGCATTTTGACCGACAAAGGAAGTTGGCTCTGTACTGAGACGGCGCACGGTATCTTCTGCCATGGCTTCTTCTTGTGCGACGGGGCGTTCGCCTTGCACCGTAATCACGTCGCCATCGCGATTGAAAATCGCCAGTGATAGGGGCTGCGTCTGGTTGTTAAGGTCCGGCATCGCCGACAGTGTCTCTGTCGGGAGAGCCAGGACGATCTGGCCAATGACCTCGCCATCCCGAACGACAGGCTGGGTCAGCACGGCAGTCGCGCCGCCCGGTGCGTCCGCGCGCAGGCGCGGGATCAGGGCGTTAAGAGGGGATGTCGCGATGGCACGCACCCTATCTGGCGGGCCGACGTTAAAAGGCGCGGCCTCGGAAGAACATTCAACACGCCCGCTGGGGTGCAGGAAGCCAGCAAAGCTGATGGCAGGGTCTGCTTCTTGAAAGGCTTTGAAGGACGCGCTGCAAGCGACGGGGTCGTCGGCGGTTAGGCCATAAGTGACCGCCTGACCAGACGCCGCACCCACCGCGCGCTGCAGCACCTGCCGTTCGCCAGAAACGGCAATTTCCGTCAGCGCGACCAGCGACAGCCGGGTGCGGGCGCGCAGTGTTTCATCCAGATTTTGGGTCTGCCAGATCGCCAACAATCCGATAGGTAAAAGCGCAAGCGACAAGAAGGCAACAACCCGAAATGGCAGGCTTTGCAGGAACGGCCAGCGCTCCGCTTGCACTTCGGGCCCCGACTTCATCAGAAGGCCGATTTACCATTGCTCGCTACAACGGCGACCGTTGCTTTGTCTGTCAGTTCAACAGGGCCATCTGCATCCAGATGCATCAGTTCGGCCAGTCGCTTGCGGCCACGGTTGGCCCGGCTTTTGATTGTGCCGACAGCGACATTGCACATCTCTGCGGCTTCTTCATACGAAAAGCCGGACGCGCCAACTAGAATCAACGTCTCGCGCTGCTCATCCGGTAGTTTCGCAAAAGCGGTGCGGAAATCGGTCATCTGAAGGTGGCCGTCATGCGCCGGTTTTTCAGCCATGTTTTCGGTAAAGATGCCGTCAACATCGGAGACTTCACGCTTTGCCTTGCGGCGGCTGGAATAAAAGGTGTTGCGTAGGATCGTGAACAGCCACGCCCGCATGTTCGTACCCGGCTCAAACTTATCAATGTTGGTCCATGCCTTGACCACGGTGTCTTGCACCATGTCGTCTGCGACAGATCCGTTGCGCGTCAGCGAAATCGCAAAGGCGCGCAGCGCTGGCAAATGGACGACCAGTTCATCGCGGGGATCAACAGTCATGATCTCCCGCCCTCTTCGGACGCCTTGAGTTGGGCCAGCAGATCTTTCAGGCGATCAGGGAGTTCTACCTGTTCCTGTTCGCGGAAAACACGTTTAAGATTGGCGTCGATCTGCTGGCGCGCCTTTTCACTTGGAGTATCGTTGGACATTAGCCCGCCTGCTGTTATCTGAATTCATACGTGCATTGAGGAACTTTAACGCAGATAACGGCGTTTAGTTCCAGTGTAAGAGTAAGACAGGAAGAAAAACATTATGTCAAACGGCACCGCACAGCAGGATACTACCACGGCGATCGGCACCTACCTGCCGTATCTTCGACGCTACGCGCGGGCTTTGACCGGATCGCAATCAAGCGGCGACGCCTATGCTGCAGCCACACTGGAAGCGATCCTTGAAGATCGTAGCATATTTGATACGCGGATTTCGGCGAAATCTGCGCTGTTCAAGACCCTGCACATGTTGTGGGCAAGTACCGATATGTCCGCCCCCGGAGAGACGGCCGTCGGCATTGAAGGTGCGGCGCAGCGTCATCTGGCAAAGCTTACGACAAACACGCGTGAGGCGCTTCTGCTGCATACGATCGAAGAATTTAGCCACGCTGAAATCGCCGAAATCATGTCGATCGAAGAATCTGAAGTCGTTCACCTTATCGATGTTGCCCACCGTGAAATGGCGGACAGCGTCGCTGGCCGTATCTTGATCATCGAGGACGAAGCCATCATCGCGATGGATCTGGAATCGCTGGTGTCCGATATGGGTCACAAGGTGACTGGCATTGCGCGAACCCATTCCGGGGCGGTCGCACTGGGTAAATCCGAACGTCCAGACATGATTCTTGCGGACGTTCAGCTGGCCGACAACTCGTCGGGCATTGATGCTGTGAGCGAGCTGCTGAGCGAATTTGGCAACATGCCGGTGATCTTCATCACCGCTTTCCCGGAACGCCTGCTGACTGGCAACAAGCCGGAACCGGCGTTCCTGATTGCCAAGCCGTATACCGAAGAGCAGGTTCGCTCTGCTGTGGCGCAGGCGATGTTCTTTTCGTCGACCGAGACACTAAGCGTCTGAAACACGACCGGTGGGGCCTTAGGGTCCCGCCGATCATTCGAGACACGATCGTCCAATTCGTACACGTCCCGCCCGCGCCGAACCTGTCTTTCGGTGCCGGGTCATTTTCCCAAGGCAGCCTGACAAGGACGACCAATAGGGACCGCATGCAGCCAAAGTCCGTTGCGCTGAAACTCCATTTTCAAGCCGATGCCCGATCAGGACGTCAAGGTGATGCAAAATTTCAAGATCGGTAAGCTGATCATTGAAGCTGGAACGCCTTTGCTGATCGAAGGGTCCAACAATCTGCAATTGTTCACTGCTCTGCGTGGCATGGTCCTGCGCTAAAAGACGACGCTTGATGGCGGCCCGCAGATCGGGAACTTCGTCATTCCCGGCGACTTCATCGGATTGCAGGACGGCGTCATGGGAGATGGCGCATTCCGTCGAAGCCTCTTCCAAGATGACCCTGTGCGTCTTTAACCAGTCCAAGCTGTGGAGCTTTTTCAAATCCCACCCCGATCGCAGCCTCGGTCCGGATTTCACATCGCGCAGCCGGTCAAAAATGGCAGCACGTGGATCCGACTCCAACTCTTCTAGTTCGATTGCCGACGGATGGACGTAGCTGTTGCGCGCAACGGTCGGGGTGTTGTGCAGG
>CAWUXN010000298.1:0-5198 GCA_963926415.1 uncultured Loktanella sp. | reverse complement strand
AATCCTGGTCCGCCAGCGCCGCCAAGGCGGCCGCTTGACTACTGCGGTTCATGCCAAAGTGATTACGCACCCGGTCAAAGGCCGCTATCAGCATCGTGGAGCCGATAGCATAGCCAACCCGCGCGCCCGCCAGCCCATAGGCCTTGGAAAAGGTGCGCATACGGATCACGCGGTCATCATTCGGTGCCACGTAGGGTGCGGTGCCGTCCGGGGCGAGGTCGATATAAGCCTCGTCCAGGATCAGCAGGCAGCCATCGGGCACGGCGCTGATCATGCGTTGCAGCGTTGCCGCGCCATGGTGACTGCCCATCGGATTGTCCGGGTTGGCCAGATAGATCAGCTTTGCACCGACCTGCGCCGCCTTGGCGATCAGGCGGTCCGGGTCTTCGAGGTTGCCGGCATAGGGCACGCTGTGCAGTACGCCGCCAAAGCCGGTGACGTGATAGTTGAACGTCGGATAAGCCCCGGCGCTGGTTACGACCGCGTCCCCAGGTGCGATGATCAGGCGAACCAGATTACCCAGCAGGGTGTCGATGCCTTCGCCGACCATGATATGCGCGGGGGCGATGCCATGGTGGGCGGCAAGGGCTTGGCGCAGATTATACGCCTCTGGATCTGGATATTGCCAGATTTCCGAAGCGGCGTCCTCGATCGCTTGAATTGCGCGGGGCGAGGGACCAAAGCCAGATTCGTTGGCCCCAAGGCGCGCGACGAAGGGCTTGCCGCGCGTGCGTTCCTGCGTTTCGGGGCCAACGAAGGGCACGGTGGCGGGAAGGAGTTGCGCCAGAGCGGTCAGGCGTGGGTCTGTTGGGGTGGCCATGGGTACCTCTCCGGTGCATGTGATTTTGCCACATCACTGTGGCGGGCGTATTTCAGGAAAACCGAGGATGGGGTGCCGGAGGCTGAGGTGGGAGCCTCCGGGTGGAGTATTTTCGGCAAGATGATGCGGGGCGTCAGTCGATTTCCGCGAGTCGCGCGAGGGCGGTTTTTAGCTGCTCTGCTTCGGCTTCGCGGTCTGCCAAGTTCTGCTTTGTTTCGGCCACTACCTCTGGCGGGGCGGACTCGGCGAACTTGGGGTTGTACGCGCGGCCCGCGAGTCCTTTGATTTCCTTTTCCAGCTTCAGCAAGCCCTTAGCCAGGCGGTCCTTTTCTGCGTCCACGTCGATCAGGCCTGCCAGCGGCAGGGCAAAGGTTGCGCCCTTAACCGCGACGGTGAGGGAGCCTTTGGGCACCTGATCTGCGGGATCGATGTTTTCGATCCGCGCAAGGCGGCGTATCATTGGCAGGTTGTTCGCCTCGGCCCGCTGGGCGTCGGCGTCAGCCTCGATCCGGAGCACGTCAATTTTCAAGCCAGCCGGCACGTTCATCTGTGCACGGGCAGAGCGGACGCCGTCGATCAGGGAAATCGTCCAGTCCATTTCGGCCTGGGCTGCGGGATCAACCAGCGCGTCCGTTAGGTATTCGGGCCAAGGCGTCAGGGCCAGCATCTGATCCCGCGTGCCGGTCAGGGCCCACAGCTCTTCTGTGATGAAGGGCATGAAAGGGTGCAGCAAAGTAAAGCACTGTTCCAGCACCCAAGCCATGGTTCGCTGTGTTTCCAACTTCTCTGCGTCCACGCCGTCCAGCAGCAGGGGTTTGGAAAATTCGACATACCAGTCGCAGACCTTGCCCCAGACGAAGGTATAAAGCGCGTTCGCGGCGTCGTTGAAGCGGTAGGCAGCCAGGGCGGCGTCAACCTCTGCCCGGACCTTTGCCGTTTCGCCGATGATCCAGCGGTTCACGGTTTGTGTGGCATGCGGGACGCCGTACTCACGGGGGGCAGTGAAAGTGAAGACGTCGTTCATCTCCGCAAAGCGGGCAGCGTTCCAGAGCTTCGTGCCGAAGTTGCGGTAGCCCTTGATGCGATCCTCGTTGATCTTGAGTGCGCCGCCGATCGCCGCCATGGAGGCGTTGTTGAAACGCAGAGCGTCGGCACCATAAAGGTCGATCATCGCCAGCGGGTCGATGACGTTGCCGCGCGTTTTCGACATCTTCTCGCCCTTGGCGTCGCGGACAAGCTGGTGCAGATAGACGGTGTGAAACGGGATTTCGTCTGTCACGGCGAGCGACATCATCATCATCCGGGCGACCCAAAAGAACAGGATGACTTGGCCCGTGATCAGCACGTCGCCGGGGAAGTATTTCGCCAGCTCCGGAGTCTGTTCGGGCCAGCCGAGGGTGCCGAACGGCCACAGGCCAGAGGAAAACCACGTGTCGAGCACGTCTGGGTCGCGCCAAACGGGATATTCCAGATGGGTTGGATCCTGGGACACGTTATATTCAGCGAGGCTTTCGCTGAAGCGTTGGATCGCCTCGGCGCGGTTACTGACCTCGACCACTTTGGCGTGGCTGAGGGGGCTGGGGATGTCGGCGTTGTCGAAGACGAAAGCCGATTTGATGCTCTCCAAATCGACGCCGCAGTGCATGACGTCGTCGCGGTGAAGCATGCCGCCGTCGATCAGCAAGGTCATCAAATCGACCTCGTCGAGATCGCCGGACGTGTTGTGCTCGTCTGCGACGCCAAGGTCGAGGCCATACCACACCGGGATCTGGTGACCCCACCACAGCTGGCGAGAGATGCACCAAGGCTCGATGTTTTCCAGCCAGTGGTAGTAAACCTTCTCGCCGCTTTCAGGGATGATCTTGGTCCGTCCATCGCGAACGGCATCCAGCGCCGGGCCAACGATCTGGGACGTGTCGACGAACCATTGGTCGGTTAGGGCAGGTTCAATAACGACGCCAGAGCGGTCGCCGAAGGGCTGCATGATCTTCTTGGCCTCGACCAGCGGGACGAGTTCCTGATCTTCGGTGCGGGCTTCGCCGCCCTCCTCCGGCGCGACGGGGGCCTTGATCGCGGCTTTGCCAAGACGCGGGTCGGTGGCGACGGTCATCACGGCCAGACCTTCGGCGGTGATGTCGGCGATGACCATTTCGCGGGCCTCGAACCGGTCAAACCCGCGGTATGCCTCTGGCACAAGGTTCATGCCGGCAATTCTGGCCTCGTCAAAGGACTCCTTGCCGATGGCGATGGCCTGCGCGGTCGCAGCCTCCTCATCGTAGGGGCGGCCATCGGCGCGCATGCGGCCTTTGGTGTCCATCAGGGCATACATCGGAATGCCGCCACGCTTGGCGACTTGGTAGTCGTTGAAATCGTGCGCGCCGGTAATTTTTACAGCGCCGGACCCGAAGGTCATGTCGGGGTATTCGTCGGTAATGATCGGGACCAGGCGGCGCTGATCTTTGGGGCCGACGGGGATTTCGCACAGCTTGCCGACGATAGCTGTGTAGCGCGCGTCATCGGGGTGAACGGCGACGGCACCGTCACCCAGCATCGTTTCGGGCCGGGTCGTGGCAATCGAAATGTAGTCGCGCTCTTCCTCGAATAGCACGGTGCCGTCCTCGTCCTTTTCGACGTAGGTATAGGTCGCGCCGCCAGCGAGCGGGTATTTAAAGTGCCACATGTGACCGTCGACCTCGATGTTCTCGACCTCAAGGTCGGAGATCGCGGTCTCAAAATGTGGGTCCCAGTTCACGAGGCGTTTGCCGCGATAAATAAGGCCTTTGTTGTACATGTCGATGAAGACTTTCAGCACCGCGTCATGGAAATTGCCGTGCTTCTCGCTCTCGGGTGCGCTTTCGGCACCGGACATGGTGAAGGCAGAGCGTTCCCAGTCCATGCTGTCGCCCAGGCGCCTGGCCTGATCCTCGATCGTGCCACCGGATTGCGCCTTCCACTCCCAGATTTTCGCGATAAAGGCATGACGACCCAGATCGGCGCGGCCGGGTTGCTGGGCTGCGGCTAGCTGCTTTTCAACGACAAGCTGGGTGGCGATCCCGGCGTGGTCTAGACCGGGTTGCCACAGGGTGTCATAGCCCTGCATCCGCTTCCACCGCGTCAAAATGTCCATCAGCGTGTGGTTGAAAGCGTGGCCAACGTGCAGCGCACCGGTCACGTTGGGCGGCGGCAGCATGATGGTAAATGTCTCTTCCCGGCGCTTGCCCGCCCCCGCCTTGAACGCGCCGACCTGTTCCCAGGCGGCATAAATCGCGGCTTCGCGTGCGGCGGGGTCGAAGGTTTTGTCCAGAGCCATGGGGCGCGTCCTTTGTATCGGTTTAAATGCGGTTTACCCAATGGGAGCCGCGCGGAAAAGGGGCAATGCCCGGGTCTGGACACTGCCTCGTTCCAGGCTAGGGTCTGCTGGGAAACATAAAGGTACGTCCGTCATGGAAAAGTTCGGGAAAAGTCAGCCCATCACCCGGGTCGAAGATCAGCGATTTTTGACCGGGCACGGCCGCTATGTCGATGATATTGTGCCAAAGGACGCGCTGTTTGCGGTTTTTGTGCGTGCGCAGGTTGGCCACGGCACCCTGACGGGGATCGATGCGGATGATGCTCGGGCGATGCCCGGCGTGCATGCGGTGCTGACGGCGGATGATTTGCTGGCGGCAGGCATGGTGCTGGATTTGGCTGGCGCACAAATTAAAACGCGCGACGGCGGCAAGGGTGCGCATACGCGCCGCCCCATTCTGGCGCAGGGCCGCGTCCGGCATGTGGGCGAGCCGATCGCCTGCGTGATCGCGGACACGTTGGCGCAGGCGCGTGATGCGGCAGAGCTGATCATTGCTGACATCGACGATCTGCCCGCCAAGATGGACGTCGCCACTGGTGGAGAAACGTTGCACGATACGGCGCCGGATAATCTGGCCTTTGACTATGGTCTGGGCGACGAGGCGGCGACCGATGCCGCCATCGCTGCCGCCGCCCATGTCGTGGAGGTGCAAGTCACCGACAACCGCATCATCTGCAACGCGATGGAGCCGCGCGGCTGCTACGCCGAAGTCACCGATGGCCGCCTGCACGTGGCGCTGAACGGGCAGGGCGTCTGGGCAACCAAGAGCGATCTGGTCAAGCATTTTAAACTAGAAGCCGAGGACGTGCGCGTCACAACGCCGGACGTGGGCGGCGGTTTCGGGATGAAGGCGATGCGCTATCCCGAACCCTTTGTCGTGGCCCATGCCGCCCGCGCGCTGAGTCGCCCGGTGCGCTGGATGTCGGAGCGTACCGAAGGGATGCTGACTGACAACGCGGGCCGCGATCTTGTGACGCAGGCGACGCTGGCCTTTGATGCTGATCACAGGCTGACCGGCTACAAGCTGGA
>CAWUXN010000297.1:0-4732 GCA_963926415.1 uncultured Loktanella sp. | reverse complement strand
GATGTAAATCCCAAGGTGGCCCGTGCTGAGTGGAGCCATGCGTAACTCAGGCGAAGCCTGCGCGGGTTCTGGGCGGGCATGGAAGTTCTCCGGTAGGATTTGGGTTGCAGACCTAACCTGCCGATCGAGGAGATTACCCATGACCAAGGATACTGTAGCAGAGACCATGGCGCTGAAGGCGCTTCTTTCAGAGACTGCCGACCACCAGATACTGGCCGAGATGCTGGGTTTCGTCGCCGACCGGCTGATGGCGCTTGATGTGGATCAACTGTGCGGTGCCGGTGCGTATGAGCGCCGTGCCGAGCGGGTGAACCAGCGAAATGGATATCGTGAGCGCCGGTGGGAAACCCGGGCCGGGACCGTCGATGTTCAGATTAAGAGGCTTCGGAAGGGGTACTATTTTCCGGAGTTCCTGGAACCCCGTCTGGCCTCAGAAAAGGCAATGACAGCTGTGACCCAGGAATCCTACATGTTGCCCTCTCATGCCGTCAGTTGGCGTATCAATTAGGGGTGGGGCAGGAAAAACAGTTCAAATGACCGATGAGTAAGGTGAGCGCCGAAAGGCGGCCCCTGTCAATTTGGTTGGGATGCAGACTTACGCTGCGCTACACGCAGAGGTTTGCTTTGCGGACAGAGTGGACATGAGATGCGGCGCATCGAATGCTTGCTCCCAAGACTAGTGTTTGGCTATGCTTGCGGCCATTCACCAAAGACTTGTAGGATTGGCGATGAGCGATAAAGTTTTTTCCGGAGGCTGCGCATGCGGTGCTATCCGCTACGTTGCATCCGGCCAAGCTCGATACATGGGTAACTGTCATTGTCGCGACTGCCAACAGGCAACAGGGAGCGCATATTTCCCTGCTATCCTTGTAAAAAAATCGGACTTTACTCTTAAGTGCGGCGAACCGACTTGGTTCGAACGCATGTCTGATAGTGGCCACGCAATGAGCCGTGGTTTCTGTTCTGGGTGTGGCTCACCACTGTTCTTAAAAAATGAAGTGAATGAGGGTGCGATTGTGTTGTTTGCAGGAAGCTTGGATGATCCAAGTTTATACAGACCTAGTCGCAACATATATGTGAATAGCGCGCAGCACTGGGATTTGATTGATCCAAATCTCCCAAAGTCGGATGGAATGCCGAGATAGCAACGAATGCGATTAGTGAAAAAAGGGCTCATACTTGCCGTTAGCTGCGGGTCGTCTAAAGCTCCGCTTATATGGCTGCTCACGACACCATAGAAGTACCTTAGCTAGTCTCTCCAATGGGCAGGAGAGGGCTCCATCAGCCGCGCCAGTATCACCTCTGGCTCCTGCGTTCCGTAGAGGATCGCCTCGACGATATCTGCCGCGAGCAGGGTCAGTCGCAGGACGCAGGTCATTTAGGGCGGCGCGATCCCCTAGCGGTCGGTCAGTTCGTTGATGGTCGTGAATCCGCTAGGTTCGAGCATACGTTTCTTTCGGCGAAAGGGGAGGGCCAGCGCCTTTACCCGCGCGCTGTCGGTGCTGCGCAGCAGCTGGGCACCATCAGGCATCTGCATCTCCTTGCTGCCGTCGCGCTGATGATCTCGGGGCTCGTCATGAAGTAACTGAATGGGGAACGTTTTGTCATCCAAAAAGGCGATGTGGTCGAACTGCCCCTCTCAAGCAGATTTCCTGTGACAGTGCCGTAGTCCGTCGATTTGGAGCCGCAGACCGTTTGAGCCATCGCAAAGCTCGGACGGTTCTATGGTGCGTCCGGGGACCCAAGTAGAGCTCTTATAAACAGATTGCTGTGACGTTTTAGTCCTCGATTGGAGCGCCATGCTGGAACACGACTGCCTACGCATTGTCACGGTCCCGTCATGGTCGTTTAACAAAACTGAATCCTGCGGCACTTAAATGTCCCCCAACTGAAAAGTTGGAGGACGTCCATGCTGCGGATCAAGACACTGACAAAGCGCTTCGGCGATCGAACTGCTGTTGACGCTATGACGTTTGATGTGGCCGGCCCTTGTATGATCGGGGTCATCGGTGCATCGGGCGCTGGAAAGTCCACCTTCCTGCGCATGATGAACAGGCTAACCGACGCGACCAGCGGTGCGATCACCTACCGCGGTACGGACGTTACCGCGCTGCGGGGCCACGCCCGCCGTCAATGGCAATCGCAATGCGCGATGATCTTTCAGCAGTTCAACCTCGTGCCGCGCATGGATGTGGTCAGTAATGTGTTGCACGGTACGCTGAACCGCCGTTCGACCCTCGCTACAATGTTCAACATCTATCCCGAGGCCGACATTCATCGCGCCATTGCGATCCTCGACCGCCTTGGCATCGCCGATCACGCAGCCAAACGCGCTGAGGCGCTGTCCGGTGGTCAGCAGCAGCGCGTCGCTATTGCCCGCGCCTTGATGCAAGACCCGGCGATCATCCTCGCGGATGAGCCCATCGCGTCGCTTGATCCGATGAATGCGAAGATCGTCATGGACTCCCTGCGCCGCATCCATGACGAGGATGGCCGCACTGTAATTGCTAACCTTCACACCCTTGATACTGCGCGTCGCTATTGCGACCGCGTTATCGGTATGCGGCATGGACGCATCGTGTTCGACGGTACACCCGCGCAACTGACGACCGGAGTCGCCCGCGACATTTATGGCGCGGACGCGACGTTCTCGGAAGCCGCGACCTCAACTCAGATCGAAACACTGAAAGACTCGCTGATCCGCGAGGCGGAAGCCTTCGTCTGACCCTTTTCCACCCTGCCTGATCGGTGCGCCGACAGGATCATCAACCGGAGACGACCATGAACCGACTGATCGCCATCGCACTAGCTTCGACGACCTTGGCCACGACTTCCCTGACGGGTGCGGCCTACGCCCAGGACGCCATCACGGAATTCCGCATTGGCATTTTGGGCGGCGAAAACGCGCAGGATCGCATGAACTCCTACGAGTGCCTAAAGAACTACACGGAAGAAGCCCTCGGTGTGCCTGTGCAACTCTTCGCCCCCTCCGACTACAACGGTGTGATCCAGGGGCTCCTGGGCGGCACGCTCGACATGGCGTGGTTGGGTGCGTCGTCCTATGCCGCAGTTTATCTCGAAGACCCGGAGGTCGTGACGCCGGTGCTCGTCAAAGCGAACCTGGACGGGTCCTATACCTATCACTCAATCGGGATCGCGCGCAAAGACAGCGGCATCACTTCGCTGCAGGACGCCAAAGGCAAGAAATTTGGCTTCGGTGACCCGAACTCCACCTCTGGCTTCTTGATCCCATCTGTCGAAATCCCCGCCGAACTAGGCATGCCGATGGAAGACTTCTTTGGTGAGGTCGTTTTTACTGGCGGTCACGAACAGACCATCGTCGCGGCCAACAACGGTGACATCGTCGCGGGTGTGACCTGGGCTGACGGTCAGGGAAACTGGGAAGACGGCTACAACTCTGGCGCGCTGCGCAAAGCCGTGGATGCGGGTCTGGTCGACATGAACGACATGGTTGAGATTTGGAAATCCAAGCCGATCCCCGAAGGTCCCGTCGTTGTGCGCAACGCTCTGCCCGACGATGTAAAACAGACCATGACCGATCTGGTCGCTGGCCTTCAGGCTAGGGATGCCGACTGCGCATATGGCGTGGCGGCAGGTGACACCTCCGGCTTCGTGCCAATCGAACATTCCTATTACGAGAGCATCATTGCAGTTCGCAAAGCAGCGTCGAACTGAAGCTAATTTCAGCATCCTCGCGGGTTCTGGCGCAGGCCAGGACCCGTTTTTCATGTGATAATCAGGACAGCCCATGACCCTCGCCGAACCTGACAGACTAAGTGGCATCCGTGACGGATACCTCGCACTGGTGGCCCGCCGCAGGCTCTATGGCGGGCTGACCTTGCTTATCTTCATCTTGCTGATGAGCAGTGGTTTCGTCGTGGCCGATGGGCGAAACGCGGGCGGCTTCTGGGACGGTCTGGGCCAACTGGGCGACTTCCCGGCAGGCGTGCTAAGCGAGGCGTGGGAGAAGCGTGCCCAACTGCCCGCCCACATGTTGACCTTTTTCCCGGCCCTGCTGGAAACCATCAACATCGCAGCAGTGGCGACCTTACTTGGTGCCTTGCTCGGGCTGATCCTGTCGCTTCTGTCAACGCGCGGGCTGGCACTCTGGCCGCGCCTGACGCCGCTGTTCCGGCGTATAATGGATATCATGCGGGCGGTGCCCGAAATTGTTATCGCGCTCGTGCTGATCTTCGTGATGGGCGGCGGGCCAGTGCCTGCGGTGATCGCCATCGCTTTTCACACGTCGGGCGCGCTGGGCAAACTCTTTTCTGAAGTAAGCGAAAACGCCGATCTGAAACCGGTCGAAGGGCTGGCCTCTGTCGGGGCGACCTGGTCGCAGCGGATGCTGCTGGGCGTGCTGCCGCAGGTCGCGCCCAACTATCTGTCCTATGCCCTGCTGCGGTTCGAGATCAACATTCGCGCCAGTGCCATCCTTGGTTTTGTCGGGGCGGGCGGCATCGGCTACGAGTTGAAGAACGCGATGTCTTGGGGGCAGGGCAAGTTCGATGAAGCGGCGGCGATCTTTCTACTGCTGTTTGGCACCATCGTGGTGTTCGACCAGCTATCGTCCGTCGTGCGAAACCGGCTGACAAAAGGGGCCGCATTATCCTCGCCGTTGTTCTTGTACATGCCGCGCCAGTCGAGCACGCCGGCGCCGAAGTCGAGCCGCGCCTTGTACTCGATACCGTCCACGTCGAAGCCGATGCGC